>NZ_JAGYFX010000057.1:0-39423 GCF_019946615.1 Pseudomonas sp. BF-R-01 | reverse complement strand
GCCTCGAATCATGTATCGATTTCACTGCCGCCATCGCCGGCAAGCCGGCTCCTACAAGGATTGGCTGGACGGTTAGAGATACCGCCCCATGATCTCGTCCACCACGCCTTCCTTGCGCAGCTGATCCAGCGCGGCTTGCAGCTTGGCGACGGTTTCATCCGGCACGTCTTTGTTCAGCGCCAAATACAACTCCGCACTGTTGAAGCGCAGCACGGTCTTGAGCCCGGTGACACCGTCCTGACGCGCCAGGTAACGCCCGGCCGGGTCGCCCGTGGCCCACAAGTCGATCTGGCCGCTGGTCAGCTTCTTCGCGTTGTCCTGATCCCGCAGCACGACAATCGGTTTCAACCCTTGCTTGGCCAGCGTCTCGGCAATCGCGTCGCCCTTGTACGCACCGATCTTGTATTTGCGCGCATCTTCCAGCGTTTCCAGGCTGATCTTGCTGTCCGCCTTGGCCAGCATGATCCAGTCATCCGGACCGATCGGGCCGACCCACTTGAAGAGCTTTTCACGGTCCGGCAGTCGTGCCATCACGAACACGCCATACCCGGGTTTCTCGAGGGCGAGCTTGTAGATGCGCTCCCAGGGGAAACGCAGGGTCAGGCTGTAGGTTACGTCGGCACGCTTGAACATCTCGCGGACGATGTCCACGGCGATGCCATTGATGTTCTCGTCCTGAGCGAAGTTCTTGCCGTTCTTGGCCATGTTGTAAGGCGGGAAGTTTTCCGTCAGCAGCACCAGGTCGGCGTCGGGATTTTCGGTGGCGTGCACGCCACTGATCTGCAATAGAGAAGCGCTGGCGAGGGCAAGAAGAAGGCGTTTGAGCATGTCTGGCTACCGAGATCCATGGCGTACCCAAGAGTGCCTTGAGCCCGCCATGATGTCCACTGGCCTGTATCGTTTGTTTAGCGCATCACGATGCCGCGATGGGCCATGTAGGCCTTGGCTTCCTGCACGGTGTATTCGCCGAAGTGGAAAATACTCGCGGCCAGAACGGCGCTGGCGTGACCTTCGATAATGCCATCGGCCAAATGCTGCAGGTTGCCGACGCCGCCGGAAGCAATCACCGGAATACCCAGCGCATCGCTGATCGCACGGGTAACGCCCAGGTCGAAGCCGTTTTTCATGCCGTCCTGGTCCATGCTGGTCAGCAGGATTTCGCCGGCTCCCAGGCCTTCCATCTTCTTCGCCCACTCGACGGCGTCGAGACCGGTCGGCTTGCGCCCGCCGTGGGTGAAGATTTCCCAACGCGGGGTTTCGCCCGGGCCAGAGACCTTCTTCGCGTCGATGGCAACCACGATGCACTGCGAACCGAAATGCTGCGCCGCCTCACCCACGAATTCCGGGTTGAACACGGCGGCGGTGTTGATCGACACCTTGTCCGCGCCGGCATTCAGCAGGTTGCGAATGTCCTGCACGGTGCGCACGCCGCCGCCAACGGTCAGCGGAATAAAAACCTGGCTGGCCATGCGCTCAACGGTATGCAGCGTGGTGTCGCGACCGTCGACGCTGGCGGTGATGTCGAGAAAAGTAATCTCGTCGGCACCCTGCTCGTCGTAACGACGGGCGATTTCCACCGGGTCGCCGGCATCGCGGATGTTTTCGAACTTCACACCTTTGACGACCCGGCCGTTATCCACGTCCAGGCAAGGGATGATGCGTTTGGCCAGCGCCATGGTCAGTCCTCAGCCTTTGTACGAATCGCAGAAAGCTTGCGCTTCAGCGACGTCGAGGGTGCCTTCGTAGATTGCCCGGCCGGTGATCGCGCCGATGATGCCCGGCGCCTTGGCGTCGAGCAGCGACTTGATGTCGCCCAGGTTGTGGATACCACCGGAAGCAATAACCGGGATCTTCGTGGCCGCAGCCAGCGCAGCGGTGAACGGCACGTTGCAGCCCTGCATCATGCCGTCTTTGGCGATGTCGGTATAAACGATCGCAGACACGCCGTCGGCTTCGAATTGCTTGGCCAGGTCGATGACCTGAACGGTGCTGATTTCAGCCCAGCCATCGGTGGCGACGAAACCGTCTTTGGCATCCAGACCGACGATCACTTTGCCCGGGAACGCGCGGCAGGCTTCAGCAACGAAAGCCGGATCTTTCACGGCTTTGGTGCCGATGATCACGTAGCTCACGCCCGCTTTGACGTAGTGCTCGATGGTTTCCAGCGAGCGGATACCGCCGCCGATCTGGATCGGCAGGTTCGGGTAGCGCTTGGCGATGGCGGTGACCACTTCGCCGTTGACCGGCTGGCCTTCGAAGGCACCGTTCAGGTCGACCAGATGCAGACGACGGCAACCGCCCTCCACCCACTTGGCGGCCATGCTCACCGGGTCATCGGAGAACACCGTGGAATCTTCCATGCGGCCCTGGCGCAGACGAACACAGGCACCGTCCTTGAGATCGATAGCGGGAATAATCAGCATCTGGCAAACCTTCAAATTCGAGTGTTCAGCTTCGCTCGGAAATCAGTTTTTCTCGAGCGCCCACAAGTCGCTTTCGATGCTTTCGAACCTTTCTTTAAGGTGCGTCTGCACATCGAAAATCGCCCTGTTGTAATAGTGCGGCGCAATTTCACGGGTAAACAGCTCAAGGATTTCGGCCGCTTCGAACGAACCCAGGTCCAGTTCGAAGCGATCCTCCATGAAGCGCTTGATCTTGTGATTGGCCTCGTTCTCCTGCTCGGGAGTGAGGGTCAGGATCGGCGGCTTCTTCTTGACGGCCATTTACCAGCGACCATCCCACGCAGCGAAGTTCTGCAGCAATTGCAGGCCATGGGTATGGCTCTTCTCCGGGTGGAACTGCACGGCGAAACGCGAGCCATCGGCCAGCGCCGCAGCGAAATCGACACCGTAGTGACCGCCACCGACCACCTGCCGCGCGTTACCGGCAGCGATGTAGTAGCTGTGCACGAAGTAGAAACGCGCCAGGTCCGGAATGTTGTGCCACAGCGGGTGACTCACCGTCTGCTTCACTTCGTTCCAGCCCATGTGCGGGACTTTCAGGTGTTCGCCGTCTTCAACAAGGCCTTTGCCGAAGAACTTCACCGCGCCCGGGAACAGGCCGATGCAGTCGACGCCGTCGTTCTCTTCACTTGTGTCGAGCAAGGCTTGCATGCCGACGCAGATGCCGAGGAACGGACGGTCCTGGCTGACTTCACGCACCAGCGAGTCGAAACCCAGGCGACGGATCTCCGCCATGCAATCGCGAATCGCGCCAACGCCGGGGAATACCACCCGGTCAGCTTCGCGAATCACGTCGGCATCACTGGTGATCAAGACCTTGCCGGCACCGACATGCTCGAGGGCCTTGGCCACCGAGTGCAGGTTGCCCATGCCGTAATCGATAACCGCGACCGTCTGCATTACAGAACGCCTTTGGTCGATGGCATCTGACCGGCCATGCGGTCATCGAGCTCTACGGCCATGCGCAGTGCGCGGCCGAAAGCCTTGAACACGGTTTCGATCTGGTGGTGGGTGTTGGTGCCACGCAGGTTGTCGATGTGCAGGCTGACCAGCGCGTGGTTGACGAAGCCCTGGAAGAATTCCTGGAACAGGTCAACATCAAAACCGCCAACAGTGGCGCGGGTATAGGGAACATGCATCTGCAGGCCAGGACGACCGGAGAAGTCGATCACCACGCGCGACAGCGCTTCATCGAGCGGCACGTAGGCGTGGCCGTAGCGACGGATGCCTTTCTTGTCGCCGATGGCTTTGGCGAAAGCCTGACCCAAGGTGATACCGACGTCTTCCACGGTGTGGTGGTCGTCGATATGCAGGTCGCCCTTGCTGACGATATCCAGGTCGATCAGCCCGTGACGGGCGATCTGGTCCAGCATGTGCTCAAGAAAAGGAACACCGATATCAAATCGGGCCTTTCCGGTGCCATCCAGGTTGATCGAGGCTTTGATCTGGGTTTCCAGAGTGTCGCGCTCGACTGACGCCTTACGTTCGGCCATCACCAGCTCCGCAAAATCATTGGGCGAAAAAGGCAGCCATTATAGGGGCGCGGGGCCGAAACAGAAACACGATACGTGATATCGCTGACGGACTGGACCCAGTGCTGACGAGGATAGACATGTCAGTACAAGCCGATTTCATGGCCATACCGGAAACAAATGTGGGAGCGAGCCTGCTCGCGATGACGGAGTGTCAGCCACATAGATGTTGACTGACACTCCGTCATCGCGAGCAGGCTCGCTCCCACAGGGGTGATGCGTTTACCGTTTACTTAGTGGAACAGAACCGCCGTCTTCTGCAGGGTCACCCAAACACCCCACGCCAACGGAATCCCCACCACCAGCCACGCGGCAACTGCCAAAGGCTTGGTGCCTGCGTCCGCTTTCCACTCCAGCACGGTGCTGGCATCAGCACCCTTGTCGTGGCCCAGCGCCTGTTCGGCGGCCAGTTCAGCGTCGGTCATGAAGTACTTGTCGGCCACCGGGCGCACCAGCAGGTTGCAGATGAAACCCAGCACCAGCAGGCCCGCGAGGATGTACAGCGTGATGTCGTAAGCCGCAGCACGTTCAACGCCGATGCTCAGCTGATACTCACGCAGGTAGTTCACCAGCACCGGCCCCAACACACCCGCTGCCGCCCAGGCGGTCAACAGACGACCGTGAATCGCACCGACCATTTGTGTACCGAACAGGTCCGCCAGGTAAGCCGGCACCGTCGCAAAACCGCCGCCATACATCGACAGGATGATGCAGAACGCCGCCACGAACAGCGCAACGTTGCCCAGGTGACCAAGGTTCGGGATCAACGCGTACAGCGCAAAACCGAGGGCGAAGAACACGAAATAGGTGTTTTTGCGGCCCAGGTAATCCGAGAACGATGCCCAGAAGAATCGGCCACCAATGTTGAACAGGCTCAGCAAACCGGTGAAGCCGGCAGCAATCGCGGCAATCGAGGCCAGTTGGCCTGCGTCGAGCTGACCAAACGTCTGGTCGGTGCCGAGCAATTTGCCGGCGAACACTTCCTGCAACAGCGGCGAAGCCATGCCGAGGATGCCGATACCGGCGGACACGTTCAGGCACAGCACCAGCCATACCAGACGGAATTGCGGGGTTTTCCACGCCACATTCACGTGCACGTGACGATGAGTGATCATCGCGTTCGACGCTTTTTTCGCCGGAGCGGTCCAGCCTTCAGGCTTCCAGCCGGTTGGTGGGACGCGGTAGGACAGTGCGCCGCCGATCATGAACACGAAGTAAATCGCGGCCATCACCAGGAAGCTCTGCCACACGCCCACGCTGTCTGCCGACGCGAAGTGCCCCATCAAGGCTGCGGCCAGCGGAGCACCGACCATCGCGCCACCGCCGAAACCCATTATCGCCATGCCGGTCGCCATGCCGCGCTTGTCCGGGAACCACTTGATCAGGGTCGAGACCGGCGAGATGTAACCCAGGCCCAGGCCGATACCGCCAATGACCCCGGAGCCGATCCACATCAGCCAGATCTGGTGCGTATACACACCCAGCGCCGAAATCAGCAGACCACCACACCAGCACAGTGCCGACACAACACCAGCCTTGCGCGGCCCGGCGTGTTCCAGCCAGCCACCCCAGATCGCGGCCGAGCAGCCGAGGAAGATGAAGAACAGGGTGTAGATCCAGCCGAGCATCGAGATCGGCCAGTCGCATTGCGACGAGAACACTTGCGAGATGAAGCTCATGTCCGGTGCACAGGTCACCGCCTTGGTCACGCCCAGGGCTTTGGACAGTGGCAACCAGAACACCGAGAAGCCGTAGGCCATGCCGATGCAGAGGTGGATGGCCAGCGCGGCCGGTGGCACCAGCCAACGGTTGAAACCGGGCTTGGCGATGATGCGCTCCTTGGACAGGAACGCAGGCTGGCCGGCATAGATGCCGTCCGCCGTGATGCTCGTGGTCATTGTGTATCCCCCAATTATTAGTATGGTTCGCCAGCCACTGCTCACCTCCAGCCTTTATGCGCACGCATGACTGTTTTTTTGAGGTAAAGCTCCATTTTGGTGCGACATCGCGTCGCAGAAGGACGGACGAACCGGCAGAGGTTACCATTTGCACGTGACAGAAAAACCAAACTGATATCACGTTTTTGCAAGTCATCTGTTCTCGTACCACTGAAGGAACCGTCATGCCTGTCATCGTCGAGCTGCTGAACGAAGCCACCTACCAGGATCAGCAGGATTTGCAGAAGATTTACCGCGACGCGCCGGATTGGCTGTTCGCGCCGTTTGCTGATGATGTGCAGTTGATCGAAGGCTGCCTGCGGGACGGCTCGCTGATCGCCGGGCGTTTCAATGATCGCCTGCTGGGCGCGGCACGTTTGCAAAGGCACCAGGACGTCTGGCATCTGTCCCAACTGTGTGTACGAAAAATCACCCGTCGTCGTGGGGTTGCCGAGCGAATGGTGAACGAAGCGCAGAAACTGGCGTCGCAATCGGGTGCGACATTGCGCCTGCTGGCACCTGCCGGGCACCTTGAGTCCCAGGCGCTGGCGGCCAAACTGAAAGTGCCACTGGATGTGCTGCCGGGTTGATCGCTGACCGGTCGTCCACTTCTGAGCGCTATACTCCCCGGCTAAATCGACTAACTACAAGGACTCGCCCATGAAAGCGTTCGGCAAAATCCTGGGTCTGGTACTTCTCGGGTTGTTGCTGATCATTGTGGCGCTGGGCTTTGCCCTGACCCACCTCTTCGATCCCAACGACTATAAAGACGAGATTCGCCAGATTGCCCGCGACAAGGCCCACATCGAGCTGACGCTCAATGGCGACATCGGCTGGAGCCTGTTCCCGTGGCTGGGCCTGGAATTGCACGAAGCCAGTGTCGCGACCCTGGCCAAGCCCACCGAACCGTTCGCTGACTTGCAGATGCTCGGCCTGTCGGTGCGCGTGCTGCCGCTGCTGCGCCGTGAAGTGCAGATGAGCGACGTGCGCGTCGAAGGCCTGAACCTGCGCCTGAACCGCGACAAGGACGGCCACGGCAACTGGGAAGACATCGGCAAAGTGCCGGCGACTGCCAACTCGACCGCTCCTGCGGTCACGCCTGGCGAACCTGCACCGCAAACCACCGTTCAAGTGGAAAAACCGGCGCAGCCGATCCGCCTGGACATCGACAGCCTGACCGTCAACAACGCCCGCGTTGAATACAGCGACGAGAAGACCGGCCAGCACTTCAGCGCCGAAAGCATCCAGTTGAGCACCGGGCCGGTCCACGATTCGACCAACATCCCGGTCAAGCTCACCGCGTTCCTGGGCACCAATCAGCCCGTTCTGCGGGTCCGCACCGAGCTCAATGGCGAGCTGCGTTTTGAACGCGCCTTGCAACGCTACAAATTCGAGGACATGAAGCTGTCCGGCGAAATCGCCGGCGATCCGCTACAAGGCAAGACCGTGACCTTCGCCGCCCAAGGCCAGTTGCTGCTGGATAAAGCAGCGAACGTCGCCGAATGGACTGGCATCAAGATTTCCGCCAACCAGTTGCGTGCACTGGGCGAACTGAAGGTCAACGACCTCGACAAAACGCCGCAAATCAACGGCGGTCTTTCGATTGCCCAATTCGACCTGGCGAAATTCGTCGACAGCATCGGCCAGAAACTCCCGGCGATGGCTGAAGGCAGTTTGAGCAAAGTTGAACTGGTCAGCCGCATTGCCGGTACGCCGACCAGTCTGGTGCTCGACAACATCAACCTGAAAGTCGATGACAGCACCTTCAGCGGTCGTATTGCCGTCGAGGATTTCGCCAAGCAATCGCTGCGCGCCGCGCTCAAGGCTGACACCTTCAACGTCGACCGCTACCTGCCGCCAAAATCCGCCGAAGCCAATAGCGCGACGCAAGTGCGCCAGGCCGAAGTGGCCAGCACCGAAGCCGATGCCATGGCCGGCGCAGGCAGCACACCGCTGCCGGACAAGCCCACCAAAGACGCGTGGAGCAACGAGCGCCTGCTGCCGGTGGAGCGCCTGAGCAAACTCGACGTGGATGCTGACCTGACCTTTGGCCAGTTGACCCTCGACAAGCTGCCGATCCAGAACGCGGCGCTCAAGGCCAATGGCAAGGAAGGCCTGCTGACGCTTGAGAACCTGCGCGGCGACCTGTACGACGGCACCTTCGAATCCAGGGGCACCCTCGACGTGCGCCAGCAGACACCAGCGCTGAACATGCAGACACGCATCAGCAAAGTGCCTGTGGAAAAAATCCTCGAAAGCCAGGGTAAAAAACCGCCAGTCAAAGGCCTGGTCACGCTCGACAGCAACCTGACCGGTAATGGCAACAGCCAGAAAGCGCTGATCGAAACCCTCAACGGCAATGCCAGTTTCGTCATCAACAACGGCGTGCTGCTCAATGCCAACCTCGAACAGCAACTGTGCAAAGGCATCGCCACGCTCAACCGCAAAACCCTCAGCGGCGAACCACGCGGCAAGGACACGCCGTTCCAGGAGCTCAAGGGCAACCTGACCTTCCGTAACGGCGTGGCCAGCAACCCGGACCTGAAAGTGCGCATCCCGGGCATGACCGTGAATGGCGACGGCGACGTCGACCTGCGGGTATTGGGCATGGACTACCGCGTTGGCATCATCGTCGAAGGCGATACGAGCGCCATGCCGGATCCGGCCTGTCAGGTCGGCGACAAATTTGTCGGCATCGAATGGCCGTTGCGCTGCCGTGGCCCGCTTGAGCTTGGCGCCAAGGCTTGCCGCCTCGACAACGAACGCATGGGCCAGGTCGCGTCCAAAATGGCGGGCGAAAAAATCAGCGAAAAAATCGACGAGAAGCTTGGCGACAAAGTCAGTCCCGAGCTGAAAAACGCACTGAAGGGGCTGTTCAAGCGATGAGATCCGAGCAGTTTTCATCGGCGGTGCTGGACTGGTACGACCGCCACGGCCGCCACGACTTGCCTTGGCAGCAAGGCATCACACCGTATCGGGTGTGGGTCTCGGAGATCATGTTGCAGCAAACCCAGGTCAGCACCGTGCTGAATTACTTCGACCGGTTCATGGCCTCACTGCCGACGGTCGAAGCCCTGGCCGCCGCGCCGGAAGACGAAGTGCTGCACCTGTGGACCGGCCTCGGTTACTACACCCGCGCGCGCAATTTGCAGAAGACCGCGAAGATCGTCGTCGCTGAGTACGGCGGCGAATTTCCGCGGGATGTGGAAAAGCTGGTCGAGCTGCCGGGGATCGGCCTGTCCACGGCGGGCGCCATCGCCAGCCTGAGCATGGGCCTGCGGGCGCCGATCCTCGACGGCAACGTCAAACGCGTCCTGGCGCGCTTTACGGCGCAAGAGGGTTATCCGGGCGAGCCGAAGGTCGCGAAACAGCTGTGGGCGAACGCTGAGCGCTTCACGCCGCATGATCGGGTCAACGCCTACACCCAGGCGATGATGGATCTGGGCGCCACGCTTTGCACTCGCAGCAAACCGAGCTGCCTGCTCTGCCCGCTGGAAAAGGGCTGCGAAGCGCACATGCTCGGCCTGGAAACCCGCTACCCGATCCCGAAGCCACGCAAAGCCGTGCCACAGAAGCGCACGCTGATGCCGATGCTCGCCAACGGTGAAGGCGCGATTCTGCTTTACCGTCGCCCTTCCACGGGTTTGTGGGGCGGTCTGTGGAGCCTGCCGGAACTCGACGACCTCGACGACCTGCAACATCTGGCCTCGCAGCACTCGCTGGAGCTGGGCAGCCAACAAGCGCTGCCGAGCCTCGTACACACGTTCAGCCATTTTCAGTTGTCCATCGAACCCTGGCTGGTTCAGGTCCAGGAGGCCGGCCATCACGTGGCCGAGGCCGACTGGCTCTGGTATAACCTCGCCACCCCGCCGCGCCTGGGCCTTGCCGCCCCGGTCAAAACCTTGCTCGAACGCGCGGCCGCCGTATTGAACGCAGGAGAGTCGTCATGACCCGCACCATCATGTGCCGCAAGTACAAAGAAGAATTGCCAGCCCTGGAGCGCGCTCCATTCCCGGGCGCCAAAGGTCAGGACATTTTTGACCACGTCTCGGCGAAGGCCTGGGCCGACTGGCAGAAACACCAGACGCTGCTGATCAACGAAAAACGCCTGAACATGATGAACGCCGAAGACCGCAAATATCTGCAAGGCGAGATGGACAAGTACTTCTCCGGCGAGGAATACGCCAAGGCTGAAGGCTACGTTCCGCCTGCAGAATAATCCCGCTTTATCGGGGGTCGGAACGTAAGCGACGGTAATAATTAAATTTTTTTTGAAAACTTGCTTGACGACCCCCTGAAAAACCCGTTTAATGCGCCCCGTTGCCCAGATAGCTCAGTCGGTAGAGCAGGGGATTGAAAATCCCCGTGTCGGCGGTTCGATTCCGTCTCTGGGCACCAAATACCGAAAACCCTGAATCGCAAGATTCAGGGTTTTTTTATGCCTGCGATTTAACGAAGTCCGGCACACGGCAGTGGAAGCGACGGATCGACGATCCAAAAACAAAACTCGCCTTCAGCAAGGCTCTATAGTAGCGTTGTGCCACAAACTCGACCGACACCACGGAAACCCGTCCGGTCGATTTCAATGCAATCCACTGCCCCACGGCGCAGTTGGAATACGCACCAAAAAGGACAGGTAACAACGCAAGGAATGCCTCCCCCCGCAACAAACACCAGCGCTACACATCCCCTTAAGCCAAAGGACATGGAAAAGTTATGTCAACAATCAACGAACTAAAAGACAAGATCGACACGAAGACCTGGAACCTGGTGTTGCTCTCCATCGCCACTGCCGGGATCTATCTTATTTTGTGGCTATACAAAAACAGCAAAATCATCAGCGACACCACCAAAGTCCGATTGGTAGATGACGCTTACATTATCTGGATCGCTGTATGCGCCGGCTTAAGCGGCACATTCTCCAACCTGGGCAACGTGGCTCTGGATTTCACGTCCGCAGTTCTCGGCCTTGCCAGTGGCGTGCTGTACATCGTATGGGCATTCAAGGCTAAAACGGCGCTGACGGAATATGCCCTCAGCGAGCACAAGGTCGACCTGCGAATGAACGCCTTCTACACGTTCCTGTTCAACGTGTACTACATCAACTACTGCATCAACGATCTGCCGGAAGAACAGCGTAAGCAGCAGATCCTGAGAGGCCAGACCGCTCAAGCCTAAAACCACGCAATGGGCGGACAGATGATTTTCTGCCGCCCATTCGCTGGAACAAAGGCATCGGCCGGCCAACTCCGGCCAACTGCTAGCTTTCACCGGCCCAGTGAAAGACCAGATTACGTGCAGGGCCACTTCCTATCTCGGCACTGTCACGCCGCACCTCTCCATGTCGCGTAGCAACCACGGTGTACTTGCCGGGCGGCAGCTGGACATAAACCAGCGGGCCAGCCTCGTTCAGCGTCAACACGGTTTGCCCTTGGGCTTTCTGAATGACCACGTCGACGTCGGGAATGTATTTATTCTCCGCCCCGACCGAAAACGTCATGTGCAAGTTATAGCCAGCCGCTTGCTGGATGGCCTTCGACTCATCCAGGCCTATACCGCCGGACAGATAAGTAATTCCGTTTTGCTCCTGCGGTTGAACTTGCACGCCAGCGCTGTCGATTGGTTCAAGACTGGCGGCAGACGACATCACCGGGAACATCAACATGCCCACCGCGGCGATGGGCAACGCAAGGGAATGCACGTACTTCATGATCACGCCTCCCGGGCTCCATGGAACCCATTTGTCATGCCTTTTAGATTTCCTCTCGAACGCCCGGGTTTTAGATTGATTGGTACTTGGGCTCACTGCGAAATGGACTACACGTTATATTCCTGAAGCACGACTTGCCGTCGGAGCGATCCCGCAAACCCAATCGGGCTTTCCTTCCGGCTTACCAGCCACGCCCGGCATCGCCGCTCCCACCTCCGCTGCCATCCTCTTCTGCCTGTTCATTCCTTTGCAGAAGACGCCATGAGCTCACTCAAACCCGGTAACACTCAGGATGCACAACTCGCCTCACTACTCGGCAATCTTGGAGAGCTGATTCGTGATGCACGGCAGAAGGTCCTGCGAACGGTTGACACCGTGCAGGTGCAAACCTGCTGGCAGATTGGGAGGCATATTGTGGAGTTCGAGCAGGAAGGGGCTCGGCGGGCGGGTTACGGAAAGCAATTGCTGGCAACGCTGGCGCAGAGCCTGACAGCAGAATTCGGGAAAGGCTTTGATAACTCTAATCTTCGCTACATGCGCCTGTTTTACCAAGCATTCCCAATTCGTGACGCACTGCGTCACGAATTGAGCTGGACCCACTACCGCAGGCTTCTGCGCGTCGATAGTGACACCGCGCGCACGTGGTATATGGACGAAGCTGCCAACCAAAACTGGTCATCCCGCGCCCTGGAACGCCAGATCAACACCCTCTACTACGAACGCCTGCTCACAAGCCGCGATCGACCTGCCGTCCGGCAGGAAGCCACCACCAACATCCAGATAATGAAAGCACACCCACGAGACTTCATCAGGGCCCCGGTGATGCTGGAGTTTCTTGGCTCAACCAACGCAGGTTTGACTCAAGAAACCAATCTGGAACAAGCATTGATCCATCAGCTTCAAGCCTTCCTGCTGGAACTGGGTAGAGGATTTGCCTTCATCGCTCGCCAGCAACGCATCAGCACCGAGAGCAAAGACTTCTACATCGATCTGGTGTTTTACAACTACGTACTCAAGTGCTTCGTCATCTTCGATCTGAAGCGCGGCGAACTGACTCATCAGGATGTTGGCCAGATGGACATGTACGTACGCATGTATGACGACCTCAAGCGCGGACCGGAAGATGGCCCCACCGTCGGCATCATTCTCTGTGCGAAAAAAGATGAATCAGTGGTGCGCTACTCGGTGCTGAAAGACAACGAACAACTCTTCGCCAGTAAATACAAAACAGTCCTGCCCAGCGAAGACGAACTTCGCACTGAACTGGACCGGGAGCAGGCGGCAATCGAGGAGCGACTGCTCGATCAGATCCCCCTGTGAACACAGATGGATTGTCCACCCGCCGCACGAAGACTATCGTTGGCAGCTACCCGCAAAGGTCTGAAGCCGATGAATTTGCAGGACATGTCACTGGCCCCCACTCAAATGGAGTTACCGCTGCCAACTCCCGTTTCTGGCGAACCATTCAAAGAGCCCGCCGCAGACGGCTTCATCCTCGGCGGTTTCACTTGGCGGCACGCCTTTCAGGACCTCGTGCGCCCGGTCGTCATCATCAACGCCGCCACTTCGGTTCGCTGCCGTCACTATTCGCGCTTCGCCGATTACCTGTTCGCCAACGGCTTCGATGTCATCACCTATGACTACCGTGGCATCGGCGAATCACGCCCTGCGTCATTGAAAAATCTCGACGCCTCATGGACTGATTGGGGCGCGCTGGATTTCGAGGCGATGCTCAAGCGCGCTCAGCGCGAATTTCCCGGCCAGCCCATCGATGTCGTCGGCCACAGCTTTGGCGGCTGTGCGGCGGGCCTGGGAGCCTCAGGGCAGCTGATTCGGCGTCTGGTCACCGTCGGTGCGCAATTCGCCTACTGGCGCGACTACGCGCCCGCTCATCGCTGGCGGATGTTCGGCAAGTGGCACGTGGTGATGCCGCTGATCACAATGATCTATGGCTACTTCCCCGGAAAGCGTCTTGGCTGGCTGGAAGACACGCCCGCCGGTGTCGTTAGGGACTGGAGCACGCCCACGCACCGATATGAAACGCGGCCCAGCGGTCGCACGCTGGCCAAAAAACCAGGGGCGACGATGAAAGCCAGGACACTGGCCATCAGCATCACAGACGATCCTTACGGCACGATCCCGGCCATCGAACGCCTGCTCGGCTACTTCAGTGGCGGTACGAACACCCACTGGCGAATCGCCCCCGAAGACATCGGCGAAGCAGAAGTCGGACATTTCGCCTTTTTTCGCAGCGCATACCAAGCCACACTATGGCCCATTGCATTGTCCTGGCTGCAAAGCGGTGAACTGGCCCCCGATACCCCCGGGCGGACAGTACCGCGCAGCGAGTCCTTTTAACGCACGACGGATCAAAACCATGGCCTCCGCCAACAAGCAGCAAAAACGCGCCACCCGCGCCAAAGCCAAGGCCAAGCAGAACCGCACCCAACGGGCTGCCGCGCCGGTCGAGCTGGACCCGAACGATGATCGCATCGACTTTGAATCGGTGGACCTCACCGAGCTGTTCAAGAAAATGATCGACGCTGAAAAAACCAGTCAGCAAGCCATGTGCATCGCTTTCCTTGAAGACCCATTGCTGGAACTGGTTTACGAGCAGGAAGGCGAAGAAGGCGCGATGGACTTCATCCTCGCCGCGCTGATCGAGTACCGCCAATGGTCTACCGAGGTCGACGAAGCCGGCGCCCTGGCATGGATCGAATCCCCGGCCTTCCAGGCCGACTATGTAGCGGCCTCCGACATCATCGCAGCCCAAACCCAACAGAAACCGAACTGAGTTCCCATGGCCTCCCTGAACAAGCAACAGAAACGCGCCAAGCGCGCCAAGATCAAAGCCAAACAGATCAACATCCACGGCAGAAAACCCGCCGCGCTGGACGATGACTTGGGTGAAATCGGCGAGCCGATCCCGGAATACACCCTGGCGATGTTCAGCAAGATGCGCGACGCCGAAGCTGTCGGCCGCAGTGAAATGCTCTCCGTGCTGCTGACGAACCTCGCCTTTATCATCATTGACCATCCAGAACTGCTGGACATGGAAAACGCCGACGACGAAGGCATGGCCGCCACTCACCTGGCCGCCGACATGTTGATCGACTACCGCATGTGGGCCGACGGCATGGATCGCGAGACCGCCCAGGCATGGCTGACCGACCCGCAATTCATCACCGATTTCGGCATTGCGCTGGACAGCTATCGCCAGTCGCCGGATGCGCAGGAAGAAAAGGGCGAATAAAAGCCCTCAGAAATAGAAACGGCCGCTTGTCATCACTGACAGCGGCCGTTTTTTTACAAACCTGAAAACAACAATCAGGCAGCCGCAGCTTCCAGACGTGGAATTTCCATCCCGACTTTGGCGCTGGCGTAGCTCAGGTCACCGCTGGCGATGGATTGAGCCTTGAAACCGGCGCCGATCAGGTCGCGCACGTACAGCTTGTTGTAGATGAACATGAACACGAAGTTGCTGAGGCCGAATGTGACGCAGGCCACGATGAACATGATCGCTGCCCACTTGATGTCGCCACGGAACAGTGGCGGCAGGAAGCCGAAGAAAAACACGGTCCACGAGAAGCCGATCGGGGCTTCCTTCATGGCTCCGGTATTAGGGTTTTTGAACACAACCGATGTAAACGCCATGCCTGTCTCTCCTTGATGCCCCAATGAGTAAGCTGAATGGCCGGGCTAGCTCCATACAGCGCTGGCTCGTGACTGCCGCGCAAACGGCAGGCGCACGCAAATGCATCTGTGACAAGCATCAGATGAGGGAGCAGGCAAGAAAGGGTCGAGGGGCTTTAGCCGGGAAGGCTGGGGCGTCGAACAATCCGTGTCCTGAAACTCCATTGCATCCCGCAACAGCGAGATACACATTCGGCAAGGAGGCTACTATCTCGACATCATCGTGTCCATCAGGGAGCAGACCGATAAAGCCCCTGAATGAAAGCAAAAACGACCGCGATCATGGCTGATGGCGGTCGTTTTCATTACATCGACAGTGTGCGTAAAGCTTAGCGCGCCACTGCGCCAACCAGTTGCTCATTGCGACGACGGCGCGCCACCAGCAAACCGGTAGCCACCACCAGAGCACTCAGCAAACCGGTCGCGAGGATCTCTACACGATGGGCGTCCTGGAACAGCATGATGGTCAGGGCCGCGACGATGAAGACGATCACCGCGTAGGTCAGGCCCGGGAACAGCCACATGCTGAAGGCGATTTTTTCACCGCGGGCCATACGCTGTTTGCGCATGCGCAGTTGCGAGATCGCGATCACCAGGTACACCAGCAACGCGATGGCGCCGGAGCTGGCCAGCAGGAATTCGAACACGGCGGCCGGAGCCACATAGTTGGCGAATGTTGCCAGGAACGCTGCGCCCGTGGACAGCATCACCGCCCAGTATGGCGTGCCACTTTTGTTGGTGCGCGTGGACACGGCCGGTGCATCACCGCGCTTGCCCAGGGAGAACATCATGCGCGACGAGGTGTACAGCGCCGAGTTCAGGCAGCTGGTCACAGCGACCAGTACCACGATGTCGACGATCATCTTGGCGTTCGGGATGCCCATACGCTCAAGCACGGTCTGATAGGAACCGACGCTGGCCAGAACCGGGTCGTTCCATGGCACCAGGGCCACGACGATGAAGATCGAAACGAGGTAGAACAAACCAATCCGCCAGATCACCGAGTTGGTGGCCTTGGAGATTTGCTTGCCAGGGTTCTTCGATTCTGCGGCCGCGATGGTCACGATCTCGGTGCCCATGAAGGAAAACATGGTCGTCAGGATCGCGCCCAGTACCGCGCCCATGCCGTTTGGCAGGAAGCCCTGAGTGTCGAAAATGTGCGAAACGCCGCTCACCTGGCTATTCGGCAGGAAACCGAAGATCGCCGCGAGGCCCAGAATGATGAAACCAATGATCGCCACGACCTTGAGCAGGGCGAACCAGAACTCGAACTCGCCGTAGTTCTTCACGCTGAACAGGTTAGTGATAGTCAGCAGCATCGTGATGACCAGGGCGAAAGCCCAGATGTCCACGCCAGGGAACCAGGCGTGCAGGATGGTCGCGGCGGCGTTGGCCTCCAGCGGGATCACCAGCACCCAGAACCACCAGTACAACCAGCCGATGGTGAAACCGGCCCAGTGACCGATCGCGCGATCGGCGTATGTCGAGAAGGAGCCGGTGTCTGGCGAGGCAACCGCCATTTCACCCAGCATGCGCATCACCAGCACCACCAGCATACCGGCGGCGGCATAAGCCAACAGCACGGCCGGGCCTGCTGCAGCAATAGCGTGGCCCGAGCCAACGAACAGGCCGGCGCCGATAACACCGGCAATCGACAGCATGGTCACATGACGCGGTTTGAGCCCCTGTTCGAGGCCGTTAGAGCTTTGGGTATTGCTCATTGAAACTACCTTTGTAAGGAAAAGCGAATGCGTGCATCCCGTCGTGAACTCTCTTCTGTAAAAAGAAACCAACGGGGCGTTCCGGAATCTGCACGCAATAATTGCGCCAAAATGTTTCAAAACCCTCTAACCCGGCGATCTCACCCTGACCGGACAGTCATCGCAAGTCATTGAAAATAATGGCACTTCGCCAGAGCGTTACCCTGCGACTCACTTAAGGAACGAATCAGCGCACCGGAAACACACCCAACAAATGCTCAACGCACAATAAAAGTGCGGTTCAGGAACGTTTGGCCGGTTAGCGCTTCCAACACCCCGCCAAAGCTGGCAACATCGCGCCCTTTTTTACGGGACAGCCGCGCCACATCGGGTTCAAACGGCTGTTCGGTTGATAGCAGCGCGACAGTCTGCTGTACCGATGCGACAACCTGTCACATGCCACCCGTTTACCGCCCGTAGCGCTGTTGGCTGCCATTCAGACGCTATGCTAGGTTGGCCGCCTCGCCAGGAAGGCCCGCCAACAGCAGGAGCGCAACATATATGAGGAACGCACATGGCTGAGGCCACGCCCGCGCTTGAAATCCGCAACTTGCACAAACGCTACGGACAGCTTGAGGTGCTCAAAGGCATATCGCTGACCGCCCGCGACGGCGATGTGATCTCGATCCTGGGTTCCTCCGGTTCCGGCAAGTCCACGTTCCTGCGTTGCATCAACCTGCTGGAAAACCCGCACCAGGGCCAGATCCTGGTGGCCGGCGAAGAACTCAAGCTCAAAGCCGCCAAGAACGGCGAACTGGTCGCGGCCGACGGCAAGCAGATCAACCGCCTGCGCAGCGAGATTGGTTTTGTGTTTCAAAACTTTAATCTGTGGCCGCACATGAGCGTGCTCGACAACATCATCGAGGCCCCTCGCCGCGTGCTCGGCCAGAGCAAGGCCGAAGCCATCGAAGTCGCCGAAGCCTTGCTGGCCAAGGTCGGCATCGCCGACAAGCGTCATGCGTACCCGGCGCAACTGTCTGGCGGCCAGCAACAGCGCGCGGCCATTGCCCGCACGCTGGCGATGCAACCCAAGGTGATCCTGTTCGACGAACCCACCTCCGCCCTTGACCCGGAAATGGTCCAGGAAGTACTTAATGTCATCCGCGCACTGGCCGAAGAAGGCCGCACCATGCTGCTGGTCACCCACGAAATGGGTTTCGCCCGTCAGGTGTCCAGCGAAGTGGTGTTCCTCCACCAGGGCCTGGTAGAAGAGCAAGGATCGCCACAGCAGGTGTTCGAAAACCCGCTTTCGGCGCGCTGCAAACAATTCATGTCCAGCAACCGCTAACGGAGCTACCCGCATGCAGAACTACAAAAAGGTCTTCCTGGCAGCCGCCGTCACCCTGGCGTTCAGCGCCGGTGCCATGGCCGAAACCCTGAAGATGGGCATCGAAGCGGCCTACCCGCCGTTCAACAACAAAGATGCCAGTGGCAATGTCGTCGGCTTCGACAAGGAAATCGGCGACGCCCTGTGCGCCAAGATGAAAGTCGAATGCACCGTGGTCACCTCCGACTGGGACGGCATCATTCCGGCACTGAACGCCAAGAAGTTCGACTTCCTGATCTCCTCGATGTCGATCACCGACGAGCGCAAGCAGGCCGTCGACTTCACCGACCCGTACTACTCGAACAAGCTGCAATTCATCGCCAAGAAAGACGTCGACTTCAAGACCGACAAGGATGCGCTGAAAGGTAAAGTGATCGGCGCCCAGCGCGCGACACTGGCCGGCACCTGGCTTGAAGACAACATGCCTGGCGTTGAAACCAAGCTCTACGACACCCAGGAAAACGCTTACCTCGACCTGACTTCGGGTCGTCTGGACGGCATCCTGGCGGACAAATACGTCAACTACGAGTGGCTGAAAAGCGACGCCGGCAAGCCTTACGAATTCAAAGGCGACCCGGTGGAAGAAAGCGACAAGATCGGTATCGCCGTTCGCAAGAACGACCCGATCCGCGAGAAGCTGAACGTCGCACTGAAAGAAATCGTTGCTGACGGCACCTACAAGAAGATCAACGACAAGTACTTCCCGTTCAGCATCTATTGATACTGACCTGCCGGACCGGCGCCGTTTTCTGACGGCGCCGGTCCCCGGCCTTGCCTGCCGCGATTTGAAAAGAAATCCATGATTATCGACCTCTACGGATTCGGCCCGGCGCTCGCCGCTGGCGCGCTGATGACTGTGAAACTGGCACTCTCGGCCCTGTGTCTCGGGCTGGTGCTCGGTTTGCTCGGCGCCTTGGCCAAGACTTCCCCGTACAAGCCGTTGCAATGGCTTGGCGGCACTTATTCGACACTGGTACGCGGCATTCCGGAACTGCTCTGGGTGCTGTTGATCTACTTCGGCACAGTCAACCTGATGCGTGCCCTGGGCGAGTTTTTCGGCAACCCCGACCTTGAACTCAATGCCTTTGCGGCCGGCGTGATTGCACTGGGCCTGTGCTTCGGCGCCTACGCCACGGAAGTGTTCCGCGGTGCAATCCTGGCAATCCCCAAAGGCCACCGCGAAGCCGGTGTGGCACTGGGTCTTTCGAAATTTCGCATCTTCACTAAGCTGATCATGCCGCAGATGTGGCGTATCGCCCTGCCCGGCCTGGGCAACCTGTTCATGATCCTGATGAAAGACACCGCGCTGGTGTCGGTGATCGGCCTGGAAGAAATCATGCGTCACGCGCAAATCGGCGTGACCGTGTCCAAACAGCCGTTCACCTTCTATATGGTGGCCGCGTTCATGTACCTGGGCCTGACGATTCTGGCCATGACAGGCATGCACTTCATGGAAAAACGCGCCGCTCGCGGCTTCGCGAGGAGCACCCAATGAACTGGGAAGTCATCATCAAGTGGTTGCCGAAACTGGCTCAGGGCGCAACGCTGACCCTGGAACTGGTGGCCATCGCCGTGATTGCCGGCCTGTTGCTGGCGATTCCTCTGGGCATCGCGCGTTCGTCGCGCCTGTGGTGGGTGCGGGCATTTCCCTACGGCTACATCTTCTTTTTCCGTGGCACGCCGTTGCTGGTTCAGCTGTTCCTGGTCTACTACGGCCTCGCGCAGTTCGATGCGATCCGTAACAGCTCGATGTGGCCGTACCTGCGCGATCCGTTCTGGTGCGCCACGGCGACCATGACCTTGCACACCGCGGCCTACATCGCCGAGATCCTGCGCGGTGCGATCCAGGCGATCCCACCGGGCGAGATCGAGGCGGCGCGGGCGCTGGGCATGTCTCGGGCGAAAGCGCTGTTCTACATCATCCTGCCGCGAGCGGCGCGCATCGGCCTGCCGGCGTACAGCAACGAAGTGATCCTGATGCTCAAGGCCAGCGCGCTGGCCAGTACCGTGACCCTGCTGGAACTGACTGGCATGGCCCGCACCATCATTGCCCGGACGTATCTGCCGGTGGAGATCTTCTTCGCCGCAGGCATGTTCTACCTGCTGATGGCCTACGTGCTGGTTCGCGGCTTCAAGCTGCTGGAGCGCTGGTTGCGCGTCGATGCCTGCCAAGGGCGTTGATTCCCACGTGTTGACGGGCGAGGCCCTGCTCGCCCGCTTCATGGCGCTGGATGCTTTTCTGATCGAGCATCAGGCGCTGTGGAAGCCTCGACCGTTTACCCATCTGCAACTTCCTTGGGAAGCGTCCTACCCGGAGCTGGCTGTATGGCTACGCGGGCGGTCGCTGGAAGACGCGGAAAACAGTCATAACCAACCTTGCCTGCTAAATGCGCCGGAGCCATTCGCTTCGCTGGCGGCGCTATCCCTTGAGCTGGGTTCGGTGGGTGAGCTGCCGGCACACACGCTGGAGACCGCAGGACATCGGTTGAATGTCGATGTGCCGGGACGCAAGTGGCAGCAGATCGAGGCGTTTGCCAGTCGGTTGTCGTTTGCTGCGCCACCGATGCATTGGCTGGATTGGTGCTCGGGTAAAGGCCACTTGGGTCGACGCCTGCTGCAAACCGGTCAGCAGCTCACGTGCCTGGAACATGATCCTGCACTGGTGCTAGGCGGTCAGGCGCTCAGTCAGCGCCATCAACTGCATGCGCTGCATGTCGAGCAGGACGTGCTGGCACCCGGCGCCGCCTCTTTGCTGAACGCCGATCACACACCGGTCGCACTGCATGCCTGTGGCGATCTGCATGTGCGATTGATCCAGCTCGCCAGCGCCGCCGGGTGCAAACAAATGGCCATTGCGCCGTGTTGCTATAACAGGATCAGTCTTCCTGCATACCAGCCAGTTTCCGCTGTTGGTTTGCGCTCTGACCTACATCTGTCACTCGACGATCTCTCACTCCCGATGAGCGAAACCGTCACCGCCGGTGCCCGCGTCCGACGTCAGCGCGACACGTCCATGGCCCGACGCCTGGCTTTCGACCTGCTGCAACGGCAACTGCGCGGTGTTGATGAGTACCTGCCCACGCCTTCTCTGCCGAGCGCCTGGCTGGACAGATCATTCGCCGACTACTGCCACCATCTGGCCGCATTCAAAGAGTTATCCACAGTCGGCCCGCAAGACTGGTCAGCGCTCGAAGCCGCCGGTTGGCGGCGACTGGCCGAAGTACGCAATCTGGAACTGCTGCGCGGACTTTTCCGACGTCCGCTGGAGCTTTGGCTGAACCTTGATCGAGCACTTTTCCTCGCTGAGCAGGGTTACACCGTTCGCCTCGGCACCTTTTGTGAAACCCCACTCACGCCGCGTAACTTCCTGTTGCTGGCGGAACGTGCCTAAAACAGCCACAGCCTGTGGATAACTCTGTTGATGAAATATCGTGGATCCAATGTTTACGCCTGTTTCAGGGCTGAAACCAAACTGTTCAATTTTCGTACACCCGAATAAAAAACCGGAAAAACAGGCATTTGCGAGAAAATGAGACTGGATCCACATTTTCGATCTTAACCGCGTGCATCGCCTTCCCCGTTGTGCATAAGCATTAATTCAAAAGAACATAAACGCCCTGGAAATCCTCAACTATCTTTGCCAAGCGTCAGAATTCTCTGATGTCAGGGACAGCAAGGAGCTGGGAAAACATGAGCACATTGAACAGTGCACAGGAAGCCGTCGATACCGTCGCCAACGAAGCCATTGTCGCTGCGTTGCAGCAAACCTTCGCGGTGGGCGGCGCCATCATCAACAACGCAACGGGCGAGGTCATCGCCGCGCTGCACAACAACGTGCTGATGCCTTTCCCTGGCAGCGGCACGACTTACTTTCTACCCCACGACCCGACCGCCCACGGCGAACGGCAACTGGTGGACTGGTACTACGAAAACGTCGCGCCACTGAATCTGCCACCGCCCAATCAACTGACCGTCGTCACCACGCTCGACCCGTGCGCCATGTGCGCCGGTTCGCTGCTGACCGCAGGATTCAACGTCGCCGTCAGTGCGATCGATGACTACGCAGGCATCAACTACAACAGCCAGTTCACCTTTCCATCGTTGCCGCCGCAGATCCGCCAGCAGGCGCAGAACACCTGGGGCTATTACGCGATTGCAGCGCCAGTCAGCCGCGCCTATCAGGGCTCGAACAGCCCGGTGTTCGGCGGCCAGACCATCGACTCGGCGGCGTACTTCCTGTGCAGCTCGATCTTCTCCGCCAGCGTCAACACGGTGCGCGATGCCAGCAACAACAGCGGCCTGCCGCCGGATCAACTGCAAAACCCCGCCACCCTGCCGGCCAACAGCAAAGTGCGCCAGGCACTGACAGCGCTCAGCCCATTCGCACTGACCGTGCAATCGGCGAACCCACGGGATCCCGGCGCCGAACTCGCGCCTCCCCTGCTGAAAACCGCGCAGCAAAGCACGGTGTTCAACTCAGTGGCGCTGATCGACCCGTTCGGTAACCTGCTGGCGTGCCTGGGAGGCGTCGAGAACCAGTCGCCGATTCGTACAGCGTTCATGGAAACGACCCGCAGCTATGCGGTCATGCGCTGGACCCTGATGAACGACCCCGATCCGGCCGTTCGCGCTGAAGCCGGGCTTTACCTGACTCATCCAAAGTACGGCACCTTCGTCTTCCTCTATGCACCCGATCCAACAACGCCCCAGGCCGTAATGACCTTCGGCGCCTACGGTTCAACCATGGAAGGCCCCGTGCCGCAGAGCTATCCGTCCAACCTGCAATACGTGCTGCTGCCGGGCAATACCACCGCGCAAGCGTTGTCGACACTGGCCCAAAACCTGCCGCCGTTCTATACGCAAAGCGTGCAAGTGGCGCCTGCGCAGGTGCTGAGTCAGGACCTGATCAACGCGGTTAAAAACGGCGTGTGATGCTGCTTCGGCCAGCCCCGCAGATGCGTCTGCGGGGCTGGTCTGACGGCCGCGTAAAAATAGTCTGAATTCAGGGGTTTACAGAACCAACCCAATCGCTATAATCGTCGCCCTAACACGCCGGTATAGCTCAGTTGGTAGAGCAACTGACTTGTAATCAGTAGGTCCCGGGTTCGACTCCTGGTGCCGGCACCACATTAGGCTCCATTGCATTCCACCGAATGCTCTGGAAGCCCCGAAAACCCGCCCTTTGGCGGGTTTTTTCGTTCCAGAACCCTCCGTCGGGATCCAACAAAATCCCCCTTCCCCGAGGGTATGTTAGGGGTACTGCGATTTCCCGGTCAGGAGCGCGTACCCCTATGCCACGTCTAGCGATCCCCCTCAGCGACCTGCAATGCCGCACGGCCAAAACCCGCGAACGCGCCTACAAACTGTTCGACGGCGGCGGCATGTACCTTTTCGTCAAACCCAATGGCGTGAAGACCTGGCGCTTGAAGTACACCAAGCCCAGCGGCAAGGAAGGCACGCTCATCATCGGCAATTACCCCATCGTTACCCTTTCCGTCGCACGACGTAAGCGAGACGAAGCCAAGGCGTTGCTGCTCGACAACCTCGATCCAATGGAAGAAAAGAAAAAGGCCAGGATCGTAGCCCAGCGGGCGGCACTGCTTTTCGAAACCGTTGCCCTAGAGTGGCACGCCGATATGTCCCGCCGCTGGACCGAAGGCCACGCAAAAACCGTAATGAGCCGACTGCGCACCCACGTCTTCCCGCTGATCGGCCAACGCCCCATCGCAGAACTCGATACCCACGACCTGCTAGAAATCACCCAGCGCATCAAGGAACGCGGCACCATGGATGTGGCGTTAAGGGTACAGAACTACTTATCCACCATCATGCGCGGGGCCAAAAGAGCCCGGCAGATCACCATGAATCCTGCACTGGATCTGGCAGGCTCGATTCACGCGCCGCGCACAGTCCATCGCCCCGCCCTATCCCTCAACCGCCTACCCGAACTGCTACACCGCATCGACAACTACAACGGTCGCGAGCTGACGCGCCTTGCCGTCCTGTTGACGTTGCATGTATTCGTCCGCTCAAGCGAACTGCGCTTCGCTCGATGGAGTGAGTTCGACCTTCAACGCGCCATGTGGGAAATCCCCGATACGCGCGCACCGATTGAAGGGGTACGCAACTCCACACGCGGGACCAAGATGAACGGCGACATTCAAATGGTCCCGCTATCGCCGCAGGTCATCGAAATACTGGAGCGCCTGCGCAGCCTCAGTCGCTTTTCAGAGTTGGTGCTACCGGGCGACCACAAGTACTGGAAGCCCATGTCCGAGAACACGGTGAACACCATGCTCCGCAACGTCGGCTATGACACCAGCAAGGACGTGTGCGGCCACGGCTTCAGGACCATGGCCTGTAGCGCCCTGCTGGAGTCCGGGTTATGGACCGACGCAGCCATCGAAAGACAAATGAGCCACAAGGAACGCAACCGCGTGCGCGCCGCGTATATCCACAAGGCCGAATTCCTCGAACAGCGCAGGCTGATCATGGCGTGGTGGAGCAACTACATCGACGCCAACCGCCATGGGCATGTGACGCCCCACGAATTCGCTCACCCAGTCGGCGACAACATCACGCCCCTACAAAATAGCCGTGGCGCATCCAAACGTGGGTAAGCCTATGAGATCACCGTTGTCCGCCCTTCCACGCGGGTCCATCCAAGCAGGGCTGCAAAGCCGCCCTGCTTGGATGGACCTCATTTAAAAAATCTAAAGCCCACGCAAACTGTCTGTGGAAAACTACTGATTTCCACCGGTGGATAATTTCATCCACAGCCGCAGAACTCCCGATAATTCGAGCCTTGACCCAAATTATCCACAGGCGTAGAAAAGATCGGGCAAAGCGCTGTCGTTGACAGCAACCCAGGTAGCCAGAACCTTTAAGGCTACGCCACACCGTGGCGGTTCTCCCAAAGTGCGATTAGCGTCCGGCGGCTCGCACGGTCACAGCGATGTGATGGATGCCTACTTTTACCAGTGTGCCCACTGCGGCAACTCATCCCCTTTCATAGCTGCCCTGCAGCAACCTATCCGCTTGGCCATTTCCTTGCGCCAACCTGCGCCCGTCTCTTTCTTCCGGAAAGAGACGGGCGCTCCTACCGCTGCTGCAGCCCAACTCGTACAAGGCTTTGCGGCATTTCCCCTCGCGACAATCGGCGTGACAAACACCGAAGTCACCAGCAACAGCGATGCAGATGATGGTGCCGCAGCCCACGGAATGGACTGCACCTGACTGACAGTCAGGCATGCCCCGGTCATCGCATCACTGCCTTCACCTGACTCAGGATCTCGCGGCGCCGGTCTCGTCAGCCAGCGTAGCCTCCACCCGCCCACTTCTGCGGAAGTGTTCAGGAGGCCAGATCATGAGATGTCCAAGCTCCCGGTCGTAAAGAGCCGTCAGTCCCGCGTTAGTGGACAACCCTCACAGGTCGCAGGGGCCTTGATCCCTGATAACACTCAACATTCTTGGCGGGATGACGTGGGGAAAGTTTCAAAGGTTTTGGCTTCGAGAGGAGTTTGATCATGGCATTGGTAGGTAAACGTGACGGGCGCAATTTTGGCTACGGCCGTCAACTGAGTTATGCCGGGCCACAGGCGCTACGTGATCTGTTTGGCGGCGGGCATTACGGGACGGTCAAAGCACACAGTGATCGTTGGCTGGCGTTTGTACGCTGGTGTCGGTCGGAGGATGGCCCGGGAATTAATGACGCACGGCAGATTGATCGGCAGACCTTGCTGGATTACGCGGAGCATCTGCGTCACCTGGTTGAGCGCAGCGATCTCGCCATCGCCACTGCGCAAAACCGATTGTCCAGCGTCAATCGGACCCTGGCAGCGCTTCGCGGTGATCAGTATGTGAAAGTACCGAGTCCGAGCAAGGCGCTAGGAATGCGGCGCACCAGTGTTCGTCGTTCGGTGCCGCAAGGCCAAGACCGCGAACATGTGAAGAGGGTCGTAGAGGTGCTTTGCGCACACAAGCAGCCGCGTGCCGCGGCCATCGCTCAATTAGCGCGAGCCACCGGCATGCGCTTACGTGAGGCCATTTTGGCAGACCTTCCGCGCTTAAAACGTGAGGCCGAACAATACGGCAAGATCAACATCCAGGATGGCACCAAGGGGGGCCGCTCAGGTGCCTCGGCACCTCGCTGGATCAGGGCGGATGATCATATTCGCGAGGCGCTGAGATTCGCCGAACAGGTCTCACCCGACGGTAGCCGCAACCTACTTGCACCGAACGAAACCTACCTCGATTTCCAACGGGGAATCGTCCGTCCTGCACGGGACATCCTCCATCAGTACAACCTCAAAGGCTTCCACGAATTGCGGGCAGCCTATGCGTGCGAACGCTATGAGCAAATCACCCACCATCCCGCCCCCATCAACGGTGGCCATTGCTATCAACTCGACCGACGTCTCGATCAGGAAGCCCGAGTACAAATCAGCTATGAGCTGGGGCACAACCGTATCGTCGTGGTGGCCGCTTACATTGGTGGTCGCGCATGAGCACGGCATTCGATATGGATCTGTTCCTGGCGGGCGTCCTGACCGGGTCGCATACCACGCGCCAACGCCACTTGCGTCAGGCGAAGGCCATCCAAACAGCGATCGCTGAGCGCTGGCAACGGGACAATCCATGGACTTGGCAGAGAAAACACCTTGCGTGGTTTTTGAATCGCCACCTAAACCAGCACACTGAATCGACGCACTATTACTATTTGCTAACCATGCAATTGCTCACTCATCGCCTAGGAAAATCCTGGCAGTTCAACCACTAAACGAAGGTCAGAAAACGGCCGATTGTGTTGAAAAAGTCGATCCTTCCAGACTGCCCACCTACTGACTGCTGAAAACGCCTTTTTTCGCGCAGCTATGCGAAATCTGAGCCCGGAATCCTCTGCTCAAAGTAAAGATTTCAATCTCAAGCGCGTACTTTTCTGCCGTGGAAACCATGGCCGACTTTTTCAACACAATCGGCCAGAAGCAGCCACTCACGAGCGACCGTTTCCGACCCCGAGCTGCGGATGGTGATCGTGTCAGGCGGACGCGAACCATTTACGGACGGCGATCAATGTTGCATTCGATCCGGCTAGGTTCTCGGATTATTTGTCATCTGGAAAGTCATCAATATCCGGCTTTGACGCTTCTTCAGGCGATGCTGATGCGGCCCCTGTCAGCATTGAATGAACTATGAGTCGAAGGATCATCCACCAAGCATAAATCGTAGCAATACTGGATGCAGAGTCATCGTTCAGTAATCCATGAGCAACGTCGTTCCGTAGGTTGAAGCCCAATGCTTCTGTGAAAACGCTCTTAAGTTCGAAAGTTAAATCTTCACCAAAAACTTTAAGTGCCTCGGGTAAATCCATAAGGGTGCTCAGACCATTTTCGTTTTCAATACCTTCTTTATCAATGTTGCTAGTTTGTGCGCCGGCTTGTTTTAATCGAGTTCTAACTATGTGTTCAACCTGCGGACATAACAGATGGATGGCATCTCCGAACTCAAACTCGAAGCCGCACCATAATGCTGAGGCAAGGAGAGAAATTCGTTCCTTGGGTACAATTGGTGAGCAATAGCAAAGTTTTTCTAAAATATCTTTTGTTACCCTATGCTCCATTAAAATTTGATTCAGGGCTGGAAGAATTTGACCTTCGACTACCAGCTTAATCTCAATGGAAAAAGTCTGCTGAATCTGTTGGATTAGCACCCGTTGATTGGACGGGTCATCTTCTCCTGCATGCAGGTTCATTGGCGGGGTTTTTGCGACAACTCTTCCATCGCTTCCTATCTGGCTCGATCCAAACAGCGCGCTAATAAAGTGATCTTTTATCTTTTCTTTGGAGCCGGATTCTAACTTGCAATAGCTAGGGCCGCTATAAATCCCTGAAAAATACAAAACGGCCTCCGTTACATTGCTCTTACCTGAAACATGAGCTTGAGAGGACTTGACAATTTCCGTGATATCTATGCGATCTGTTGTCACTAGATGCATTTCATCCAATGAGGCTTGCCCAGAGATTGTGATTTTAGTCCGGATTGATCGAACTCTCTCCTCTACGCAGTGTTGGACTCGATTCTTTACTGGTATACGACGATATGCCTGAATGGCATTTTCATACAGCATGTTCGCAACAAGACTGCTGGTCTCCTGACGAATATCGGCCTCTTTTTCAAAACAGTCTGCTATTGAGACTAGGCACTCTAGTCGGCCTACTTCATTCTTGATCTGCTGATACTTTTTGGTGGCTAACTCAAAGTAACTTCTCGCAGAAGTAAAATCCCCCTTCTCTTTTAGCTTTTGTCCGGACGCAAATAGATCGGTAGTAATCCTGTCAGCTAATTCGCTGCCTATTTTCAACTTATCCAGCAAATTCGCGATCCACAACGACATAAATATGCTGCCGGCATGGTCCTTGGAAAACTCAGAGAAAAGCCGATCTCTGATTTCGTTGAGTCTTTCAAATTCTTTAATTTGAATGCAAAGTCGTCCGGCCCGCTCCCAGCAAGAGTCGATATCTAGTCGCCAGTTTTCGGCGCAAATCGGCAATGAAATGTACGCATCTATTGCAATTCTGGCATGTTCTGGATTTTTGGGTTTCTTGCATAGCCATAACAAGTCAGCCAGTCTCGCTATTAACCATGGATTATCAATGTCGTTCAAAATGCTCTCAAAAAATGCTAAATTTTCTTCTGAGAAGTCATCAGGAATGGCAGAGCGCGTTTGGTTCTGGAAGTTTTGAAAGTATGGTTTAAAAGGTTCATTAATGCTTTTTGGCTCAATCATCATAGACGATGCGCGGGCTAGCAGTTCAAGAATTTGTGCGTGTTCCTGCTGGCCAGACTCATGCTTTTGTCTGGCAAGACTTTGAAAGCTCTGCATGATAGATGAGTAGCCATAGTGATCCTCAGCTATTACGGCGTGCTTCCAGTCACATTCACTAAACTTCTCGCGGGTATAAGCACTCATGCGATCCTTGCTCCAATAACAAAAGCCTAGTAGATACTAAAATGAAGGGGTTTTGGTATAAAAATTCATGTAGTCGATTGCTCGCTATCGCGAAGGGCTCCAGTCTACCCATAGCGCACGTCCTTCAAACCTACTCCCTTGGCATCACGCCGCTTTTGCCAGGCAGTAACTTATTGAGGTAGAGACACCTGCAATGCCTGATTCTGGTCGATAGCTACCGCTCGCGAACGATTGCTTTCGCCTAATAGCAGGCAGTGGAGTTTTTGTTACTGTGTCAATGGGGATCGCAAGAGCATCTAAGATTCGATGTGTCGAGCTTTGGGTTCGCAGGCAGTTTTCTCCGGTATCGAGACATTCGTTTGACTTGAGCATAAATGAATAATTAAATATCGGATTTGGCGCGGAGATATCTTGATTCTGCAACTGCGACAAGTGTTATCTTGTCTCAAAAAACAGATATCTAGTGAAAAAATAATTTAAATTTATTGGTTTGGAGGGTGGCGTGTATGGATGCATTGATCGAATTGTTTGAGAAGGATGATGTATTTTGGCGAGCAGATAGCAGTAAGTCTGAAGGAGGATTGGCATTGTCGGGAGAGTGCTCAATGCTTGGGAATCCCAATTCTAGCCAATGTGTTAATGAAATAAAGAATAAGCTAATACTGATCCTTCAAGGGCACGCCCTGACCGGACACGAATTCGCTAATGTCATCAATCATCTTTCATTGCTAAAGAATTTATCAAAAAGCCAGGGGGGCGCACTATCATTTGTCCAATGTATCCGCCAGCTTTCGGGTGTGTTGCCAGGGTATACGGACTCTAAAGAAGCATGGTGTGAGGCCAAAGATTTGATTGATCAATATCTCTGTATTCAGCCCGATCTAATACCTTGTGAAATTCCAGGTATGGATGAGGATAAACTGATCGCAGAGTCGATTTTGTATCTCAGGAAATTTGGTTATGAAGTCAACGTTCGCCGCGGTGTGGCAGTCATGTCCCTGCGCAGTGAGGCTGAATTGCTGGGAAGGCTAAAGCGAGAATTTAAAAAACTTGGCGGACATGCCGTCGACATGGTGCTGAGCGTTATTAGTGAACATTATAATTTTCCAATGCAGCGTTTTTTCCTACGCCCCGAGCCAAGTATTTCGACGCCATACGTGCGAGAGGTGCCGTGGGGGTATTTGTTCAATCTTGCGCTGACGGAACTCCATCAGCAAAGAGTGGCAAAGAATAAAATCGAGATTTTTGCAAGATGCGCTGAACTCTGTGCTCATTATTTTTGTATTCAGCGAATTCAAGTTTTTAGCAAAATTCAAGATAGCTACCACCGGCCTGATACGATATTGGCTGGGGTGCAAAGAAATATTAGTTTCGATCAACATTTTTCGATTGATCAGCTTTCGAATAAGCATGCAATAGCAGTGGTTAAAGGAATCTTTGGAAGTCCTTTATTGAGTCAAATTGAAGTTGATGTCAAAACGTATATTGAAATTTTGGAATGGGTCTCTAGTCGTGCTAGCCACGCGGCACCGTTTCACTTCTCTTTAGCTCGAATTTATAAAGAATTAATGGGGCGTGTATCATTAGCTGACTTGAAAGACGCGTTGGCAACGTTGACATTTTCTACTGAGTCAGTTAATGCTCAGTACCTCATGCCGAACGATATTAGCAAACGAAACTATTTCGAGCGGCCCTTCATTGCCTATGGTACTGATTTTATCTATGTCAATCCCGCTTTCTGTAGCTACGGTTTTTATAGTGCCTTATTGAGGTTGTATCAGGGCAAGGGAGTGAATGGCTCGTTGCTGGGTCAGGTGGCTGAGCAGTTTGTTTATGAGGCTTTAACTTCAAGGGGGATTAAGGTTTTAACGAACAAGACATACAAAGTTCCATTGTATGTTCGAAAGGAGCTTGAGATTGAAAGCAAGTCTAGGGAGTGTGATTTTATAATTGAGTCTGAATCTGCCGTGTATTTTGTTGAGTTGAAAAGAAAAACGTTGACATCGGAGGCTCGGTCCGGGAATCAGCTAAAATCACTCAAGGATATATCTCAGTCATTCTTGCATGCTTTAGTGCAGGCGGGTATTCATGAGTACACTCTGCGGCGCGACGGGATTTTAACATTTACCGACGGTGAGACTGTTTCTTTAAATGGTCGAGATGTTATTCGGGTTTCACTTTCGATGTTTGGTTTTTTCGGAATACAAGATAGTTTCTTTATCAATCAGATGCTGTCCAATCTTGTAGGTTCGCAAATTCAAGATCCTGTTGATAAGGTAGGGCAGGAGGTTAATGAGTATTTGCGGAATATTCAATGTCAGTATCAGTCTGAGATATTTTCTTCATTGTACGGTCATTATGCGAATCCTTTTGTAAATTGCCGTTTTATGAGCGTGCCTCAATTGCTCGAGGTCTTAGAGGATGCGAAGGATAACGAGCAACTTCACCAGCAGTTGGAAATAACAAGGCGAAGCGGGACAGGTTGTAAGGACTGGTTTAAAGACTATGAGTTTCTTCGAGGGTTGCTGCGTGGTCAGAAATTATATTCATAGGATAATCGTCAGTAATTGGTAACGCTTCATGCCTGAGAAGCAGCTCTGGAAAATGACAGTCTATGGCAGCGACCCTGGTTGCCGGATTTTTTTCAGAAGGAAGAGCTTCCGGGTTTATGTCCGCTATTGGCCGATAGTTGCCCGACGAGAGGGCTGCTAACGAAAAGCAGACATAGCATGCCGGAACCATTACAGCTGCCAGGACGACGAGGGTGTAAGGCTGAATCTTGCAGTTCAGCCTTTTTCTTAAGTTAATCAGCTGTTGATTGCAGCAGCGATGGTGTCAAGTAGCCGGTGAGTTTTGATTTGGTCTGGATCGCCCATCAGATACTTCGGGAGCTCGCAGCTCGTCAGGGTCTCCCACTCCGAAACCGAGAGTCGCTCAATCAACAATTCGCTATCCTTTACAAGTCGCTGCAAAGGTTGATTTTCGTCCATGTGGATTAATGCAGCGATTCGGCGGGCAAGGGCATAAAGCCAAAGGTTGACCTCATGCGCTCGGATGTACGATGTCCAATCGACCTGTGCGCTCAGTGGCTGACGGATGGTCCGAGCAAGATTGTTAAAAATCTTGGAGATCTCACCTACGATGTACTGCAGATCTGCTGGTGCAAGGTGCGCACTCATCGTAGCAAGCTCGTCGGTGAAGGCACCATCGCCATCAAATTGGAAGTAAAGCGAACCGCCTTTGAGTGCAGATTTCCATTGGTTGGTAAGGTCTCCCAACCACTCACGTGAAACTTGCGCAATATCGATGATCTTTAGCTTAAGCATCGGGATCAGAATTGACTCTAGTATCCAAGGTGTGAAGTGATGCAGCTTTCCAAGGCGACCCCGCATAGGCCGGAGGATGGCTCGCAGTTGTGCATTGCTGATCGGAGTCTCGATTGAAGAAGTAAGCTTGACAACTAAATGATGCTTGGTTGAAGAGTCGGAATAGTTGGCCTCGTTGATCAGCCAGCACAACGTGGTTTGCTGATCATCGGATTTGATCAGGTCGAGCAAGCCAAGAGTATCGACCGTGCATGTTTCGGCGTTGATCGCATCTTTGTAGGCATGGACACCAATCCAGACCGGGATGCTCGCCTTACATCCCAGTAATGCACCAATTTGCGCTGGGTGTTTATCGAATGCGAGTGACATGCAAATGAGCCGCAGTGCCTGGACGACTAGCGCACGCCTGCGAGAATTCTCGTCCATCGGACTGGAGCATTCCTGATTCAGCCAATGAATAAGCGTCTGAGGTGCCTTCCACCACAGAATCTTGATGGCGTAATAATCGCTCCAAGCGGTATCTGTGGTTGAGTATCCAAAAACTCGTTCAGGATTGTCGTTGGAAAGTAGAAGTTCTTCGAGACTTTTACGTTGGTAATAATCAAAGTCTAGGTGGCTCTTTTTGGCCTGTGGCGCCAATGCGCCTGACCGCGTTGGGTTCAGATGCGTAAGCAGGTTTCCCACTACCGAATCCGGTAAGGGGGTCTTGTCTCCGTTGTAAAACTGACCAGCCTGCGAATGAGCCAATACGGTTCCTAACGCGTCCCATGCTGAGTGGAAGTCCGGGAGTAACAGCCCATTGCCCCAAAATTTTGCGGGAATACTCCCGAAACGTTGTGGGTCCAGCTTGCCCTCTATTAGGTTCCCTTTAGCTTGCATCAGATCTTGCAATTCCGCTCCTGAGAGACCAACTAGTTCTGGATCATCCAGCCACCACGCCAATACATCCCCTGACCGTGTTTGATCGGTATAGGAGGGACGGCTTAGCTGTGTGGGATCGGACTCGACCTCAAAGTTTTCGTTGCTAGAGTTGAAAATGAGCTTCGCTGTAGGCTCTTCCCGGCCGTCCGTGTGCATAGTGCTCTGGATGATCCTGTCTGCAAATTCGAAGACATGTGGCAACACGTCAAGCGGAATAGGAGTGGCCAACAATGGATGATCAATGTTGGCTCGCTGTATAGAGTTGGACAAGTGGTAACCGGCAATTGGCCTTCCGTTAGCCGCTCGGACCAGAATCATTCGGTCGTGAAGTTTTTTTTCCGGGACAGCAAGTACCCTAAGTTGGACGTTACCGTAGTAGCCCTTGCCCCAACCAGCACAGCTACCCAGCAGCCTCTGGATACGATTTGGTTCACCTGGCTCGCCCTTGGAGTCTTCAGCGGACAGTTTCTCAGTCGTAATGATGAGATATTCGCTGGTAGCAGTGCCAAGAGTGTTGAGCAGGTCGATGCCCACGTTTTCCATGTACGGATCAATCCAAGCAACCTGAGCGTCATGATGCTGCTCAAAGATCTTTCGAAGCCAATCGGTCAATTGCAGGCGGCTAGTTCCGCGACTCACCGACAGCGTCTGGAAGAAGCGTCCGTTGGAAGACTTTGGCAACAGCGAGCCTACCTCGTCCTCAATCATCCGACTCTGAGTGACCCAAGGATCATCGGCGTGTCCGCCGATCTCGGAGCGGTTCGGTCGATGAGTTCGACCAATACGCCCCGCAGCGTCGAGCTTGGCTTTCTCGTTCTTGGGAACCTGTCTTGCGAGCCAGTCCATGCGATCGGTTGAGCGAATAGACTCGACGACGTGCATATTCATGTTCACGCTGCGAATGTAATAGGAGCCAGTCTGCAGCACTAGGTGCGACTCCTCCCCGTCAGCACCTATAGCGTAGATTTCCAGGCTGTACGCGGTAGCTACTTGGTTCTTGAAGGTGTCGATAGCAAAGATATGGTCGATGGGATACGCGACATCCCGAGAAAGGCGAGTGATGTACGACATTTGCGAGGCACCGTCGTTGTAAGAGTTCACTACTACCAGAAGCTCCGTAGGATCCCGCGTTAGAGGCTCGAATAGCTTGAGCGACGAGCTCTCTCCTCTGAGCTCTAGGTGGAATTTCAGGCGTTCGCTCTTGGTCAGACCAGGCACGCAGACGAACTCGAAATCCCCAAGACGCCAAGCGTCCAATGTACTGAATTCCATGCCCGTGTCGGCGTCCAATGCATCACACGCGGCCTTGGCAAGCTTACTCTCGGACTCTTCTGTGGCAACGAAGAGTGAAGGTTTGCTCGGCGAAGAGGCAGCACCAGTATTTGCGCTAGCAAAGCTCGACGGACTCAACCGATTAATGTGATGGAAATACAAGTCACGACATGGAAAATGCATCACTGGCCGAGCAATGGGGTTGCCACCAAAGTTGACGCCTACGACGACTTCAGCCAGTTTCGCATCAAGCGCTATACCTGCCAGCTCGCTCGCTTCCCGAAGAGAAGCGCCGCCTAGAAAGCTACGGACAAATGCTGTTAGTTTGTCAGCCGACGTATGAAGCGTCAGTGCGTGAGTTTTAACAGTGCTGTTTCCTCCCAGTGGGATTCTACTGCTGGTCGTCCCCGTCCACCTATCTGCACGGAAGGTACCTGGCAGAGAACGCCCATATAGAAATTTTACCTCGCTCGTATTCTCGCGCTCGATCTCCATTATCCACAGTTGCGTGGTACTCAGATTTTCGGTGTCGCCGAAGAGATCGTGCAGCCTAAAGTCAGACGCTAAAGAGTCGAAGTTGGCAGTCATCTTACTTCCATTTACTGAGAGACGAGGGAGTCATTGGCTACCCAGCCTGGGAGTTGTGAGTGGATAGCTGACACAGCAGGTGTTTAAGGTGTAGGAGCAGATACAGCTAGGATGGAGCGCACACGCGTTGCCCAAACCGGAGTCCTCCCCTCCGCATGGTGAGTAGGGTGCGTAGATATTGGAAATCCGGACTACGAATATTCGTTGGTCGAAATAGTCCTTGGCAAGCAGCGTCTTTCACTAGACCCCGGCCCTTCGCGATTGGTAGCTTCTGGCCCAGGCTGTGTGAAAACGTATGCGCCGTTTTGAACTCTGCGTTGCTACGTAAAATCTGCCAGCGTTTGGTTTATCAGTAGACCGGAAATTTGCGTAGGAACGCGATTTTCGTTCCAGACCTGACTGTAAAACCTGCTGCAAAACGTTTTCACACAGCCTGGGCCGTCTGCGGCCTGTCGCCACGGCAGCTTTTGGCGAACTCCTGCCTATTCTCTACGGAGGGGATGATCGACAACGTTCGAATTCAGGAGGTTTACCATTCCGTATGCGGCTCTGAATTTCTTGCAGACCGACAACGTGCTGACATCTAAAAAATCCCGAGTTCGATTCCACCGAACGCCATAACTAGCTGATTTATTTATAGTTACTAGTTGGGGTACGCCGAATTTTCCAGCGAACTCCAGACGCCCGAAAAACCTAGTCTCGCCGAAACATACCGTTCGTCTGGTGCCGCACCATACAAAACAAAGCCCTAGTAGAAATACGAAGGCTTTGTTGTTTCTGGGGTTTGCTCTCACCACTTGGTACGAGGGGTTGCCGTGTGTGAAACCCCCGAGGATTTGCAGGCGATCACCGCGTAACCGGTAGGGAATGAGATAGGACCAATTGGGTACTGCCCATACGCGTGTGTCTCTGACTCGACCTTTCCGGCCCAGGGCTGGAAATACCAACAGCTTGTCTAGCTTCTTCCAGGTTTTTGAGGGCTTTTTCCAGCTACTCAACCCGCATTCCTGCTCCAGCGTCGGGCGCGCATCGCCGCTACCTGATCATCGGAAGCGAATTTACCCTGATCTGCCTCCTCTACCGCCAGTTCGATCTGCGCAGTCAGTGTCCTCTCGTGCTCGATGTAGTCGCGAAGAACGTCCGTCGCCAAGTGGCTCACACTTTCGCCATTCATCCTGGCCAGATCGGCGAGAGCGTTTGAAAGGTCTTCCGGCAGGTTCAGGGATACTTCGGTCATGGTTGCCTTGATAGCGAACGTTGGTTGGGCATCATACCGTCGTCGCCCGAGCACACCGATACAGTTCAATCGGTGGAACATCGTCGGAGATTTCCTAATCGCTCGGTGGAAATACTCCCTTGAAAGGCTTGTACGTGGGATGTACAGCTTGTTTGGAGGTGCTTGTTTAACGCTGATTCGCGTCACTTCCTGAAAGCTACAAAACCTTGCGGCTTTGCCTACAGTTACCCCAGAATCCGCCGGCTTGTGCGGCTATTGCCCGGGTTCTATCGTGGACCTGCCACTGCTCATCAGTGGTCGGGTTTAGCGGCCCGCGTTCCATCGGCTGCAAGTGCACCCATCGCACAGGCGTTTCAATGCCTTCGGTTTGATGGTGGCTGCACGTAGGGCGCCCTCGGGCGCGCCGGCTTTTGCTGATGGTCCCCGGTCCGCTAACCTGCGTGCAGCTGCCACCCTTTTCGATTAGCGGCGGAAAGGGTTGGCACCCGACAGGACTATCAGCATATGCGTAAGGTAACCCCTGATCCCCCGGATGCAGAAAACGCATCTCCGAACGAAAGCCCCGATACACAAAAGCCCGATGAAGCGACCAACCGCGACGACGATGATCACCACGCCTCCATCGCAGACATCAAAGCCATCCCGCGCAAGCCTTCCACAATGTTCATCGCCAACCCGAAAGTCGATGTTCAAGAACTGCTGGGCTTTTCAAGCGAGGCGCTGGCGTCCGCCTGCGTGATCATCATGGATCAGGCAGACCGAGAGACGGGGACAAGTCGCAACACCCTGCTGGGCGTTCACCTGATCATGTCCGCAGTAGAAATCTCAGTGAACCGTGCACTGGACCACCTCGACCCAATTGAATGGAACGCAGCACGTAAAAAACCACAGAACGGCGTCGGATTCATTTTCGACTATTCAAAACAAAGCCCTCATACGAGGGCTTTGTTGTTTCCGCAGTTTGGAAAAGCCGGTCTTAGTGACCCGCGCTCTGCCCACCATCCACATGCAGGATTTCGCCGGTAACAAAGTTGGCGCTATCCAGATAAACAACCGCCTGAGCAATGTCGCTGATCTCGCCCATGTGCCCGACCGGGTGCAGAGCGCCCAGCGCTGCGTGGGTTTCTTCACCGTGCATCGGGGTCTTGATGATGCCTGGGGAAACCGCGTTGACCCGAATCCCGCGCTTGGCGTATTCGATGGCCAGGGATTTGGTCGCCGCGTTCAAGCCGCCTTTGGTCAGCGAAGCCAGTACCGATGGCACGCCGTCGATAGCGTGGTCGACCAGGCTGGTGGTGATGTTGACGACGTGGCCGCTGCCTTGTTTTTCCATCTCGGTGATGGCGAGTTGGGTGATGTAGAAGAAGCCATTCAGGTTCACCGACAGCACATTGGCGTAGTCTTCAGCGGTGTACTGGGTGAACGGTTTGGCGACGAAGATACCGGCGTTGTTGACCAGGGTGTCGACGCGGCCAAAACGTGCGATGGCTTCGCGGATCACTTGTTGAGCGACTTCGGGGTTGCCGATGTCGCCGGCCACGGTGAGGATGTCCGGATCGGTGGATGGCTTGATTGAACGGGAAGTGGCGACAACTTTGTAATCCAGATCACGGAACGCTTTAACCATGCCTGCGCCGAGACCTTGGGAGGCGCCAGTGATAACGATGACTTTTTTCGAATTGCTCATGATGAACCTCTACTAATAAATGATGGTTTGAAAAGTAAGTAATCAGGCTTCGGCGGGTTCCTTCGCCATTTGTCTCAACATTTGCTCGTAGTACTCGACCGACTGCGAACCGGACACCAGGTGCCGACCGTTGAGGATCATGGCCGGTACCGAATTGATGCCGTGCTGCTGGTAAAAAGCTTCAAGTTCACGCACTTCTTTGGCGAACGCTCCGGACGCCAACACCTCTTGAGCCGCCGCTGCATCCAGCCCCGCTTCGGCTGCCAGTCGAACCAGCGTCTCGCGATCGCTCGGGTTCTGGCCGTCGGTGAAGTAACCGCGTAGCAGGATCTTCTTCAGCGCAACTTGCCGCCCTTCCTGTAACGCCCACAACAGCAGGCGGTGAGCATCAAAGGTGTTGTAGAAGTGAGTGCGCTTCTCCAGGTCAAACTTGAAACCGAGTGCTTCACCACGAGCGATCTGCATCGCTTTGCCGGAGGCGACGTCTTCAGCGGTGCGCCCGTATTTGCGCATCAAGTGCTCGACGGCTTTCTCGCCTTCAGGCGGCATGTTCGGGTTCAACTCGAACGGCTTGTAGGTCAGCTCCACCGAGACTTCACCCGACACGTTCTCAATCGCCTGCTCTAACGCCGTCGCGCCCAATGCACACCAAGGGCACACCACGTCGGAGACGAAATCGATGGAGACCGACGCAGTCACGACTTGCCCTCCTTCTCAGCCAGTTGCTTGCGGTACTGGGTGGTAGTGATCCCGGCGTAGCCCCAGTTATCGGTGTCGACTTCCTCGATCACGATGTGGGTCAGGTGTGGGTCCTTCTTGAGGACGCGTTCCAGTGTTTCAGTGATTTCAGCGATCACCTGAGCTTTCTGCTCAGAGGTAACGCCATCGCGGGTAATGCGTACGCTTACAAAAGGCATGAGGAAGATCTCCAGTGACCTGCTCATCGGGATGATGGGTAGGTGTTGGAGCTCAATGTAGGAGTTTGGGGGGTGGGGATAAAGG
>NZ_JAGYFX010000056.1:0-40674 GCF_019946615.1 Pseudomonas sp. BF-R-01 | reverse complement strand
GTCAGGCACCATTGATGTCGACTGATCCACCGCTATCGCCAGCAAGCCGGCTCCTACAGGGGAATGTGTGAATTCGATTATCCCGCCTTTCGCACCAAGCCCATATCAATCCCCAGGTGCACCAGCTCGGCATGGGAGCTCACCTGCAATTTGCTCTTGAGCAACGTCAGGTGATTGGAGACGGTCTTGCTGCTGATGCTCAGCTGTTCGGCAATCACACGGGCCGGGGTGCCTTTGGCGAGCATCACGAAAATCTCCAGTTCGCGCTGGGTCATGCTCTGCAAACGCGGGTCGCTGGCGTCCTGTTGCGGGTGACACGCCAGTTGAGTGGCCAGGGGCTGTTCGATATAGGCGTGGCCCGCGAGAATCCGCCGCACCGCCTCGATCAGCACTTCGGGCGCCGAGCTTTTGGTCAGGTAACCCGAAGCGCCCGCCTCCAGTGCCTGGCGCACCAGCGGCAGCTCATCGTGCATGCTGAAAAACAGCACGCGCAGTTGCGGCAGACGCTGTCGCAACCGGCGCGTGGTTTCCAGCCCGCTGATCCCCGGCAGGCCGAAATCCATGATCACCAGATTCGGCACGGTCTCCTGAACCCTGATCAGCGCTTCTTCACCCGTCGCTGCTTCACGCACTTCCATCGCCGGCAGCAACGCGCGCAATAAACTCGCGTAGCCCTGTCGGACCACCGCATGGTCATCCACCAGCAGAATATTCATGACGCCTCCAAAGGCATGCTCAAGGCCAGCGCCCAACCGGCGCCGGGGTGGCTGATGATGCGTAACTCACCGCCCAGACTGCGGGCGCGCTCGAACATCGAATACAAACCGACACCCGGCCGCTGTGGCTGGCGGGCGCCGCATCCGTTGTCACGAATCAATAAGCGCAAGTGGCCGCCGCAGTGTTGCAGGCGAACCCGCACCTGGCTTGCATCGGCGTGGCGAGCGACGTTGGTCAAGGCTTCCTGCAACAGGCGGTAGAGATGGGTTTTGGCCGGCGCAGACAATGGCGGCAACGAAGCGCTGACGCGCAACTGACAATCGACACCCTGTCGGCCTTGCCACTGCTCCACCAGCAACGCGAAAGCCTCGGCCAGCGGCAGGTGTTGCAACACCACCGGATAGAGGTCGTGCACCAGCGCTCTGAAACCTTGTTGCAGGTGCTCGCAGTTGTGTTCCAGCTCACGCACCGTGCGCTCCACGGTGTCCGGCTGATCGGCGACCAGGCGCAACAGACAGGCCTGCGCGCGAATCCCCGCCAGGTATTGACCGAGGTCGTCGTGCAGGGTCTGCGCCAGATGAGTGCGTTCCTGTTCCTGCACCGCCAGCAAGGTCTGGGTCAGTTGCGTGTTGTCGGCGCGCGCCTGTTCCAGTGCTTCGGTCATGCGATTGAAGTGCACCGCCAGTTGCCGCGCTTCCGGCAGCCCTTGCGCGCGCAGTCGCACCTTGAGCTGGCCTCCGGAAACCTGCCGCAATGCGCGCAGCAACTCATCGAGCAGGCCCATGCCCCGGCGCACGGCCCAGCGAATGGTCAACAGACTCAACAACAACGCCAGGCCACACAGGCTCAGTAATTGCTGGAGGGAATCCCAGACTTCATCGATTTCATCCCGTGGGTCGACCGCAATCAGCACACGCCGGCCATCCTGCAGATCCAGCTCCCGCGCGCTGTACCGGGCCTCGGCAAACAGCAATCGCCCGAGCCAGGCGTCGAGCCCGTCCTGCATTGGCGGTTGTGCCGCTTCGCCCGGTTCGAGCCAGCGCACCCGCACGTGACGCAGACTTTGCGTCAGCCGTGGTTGCAGGCTGGCGGGATCGCGCGCGGCGGTTTCGCTCAAGTACTCGACCACCGCCTCGGCGGATTGCAGCTCTCGCTCCACATCCGCCAGCGCCTGGTGCATCAGCAAGCCCATGCACGCCAAAGTGACCAGCGCGAAAAATCCGCAGACCCAGAGGTTGATCCGCCATAGGGCCGACACGCCTAGCGCCCCGGTGTCGCAGGCATCACCAGCAGCGACGCAGGGCGCGGGCCGTGGAGTTTGTCGACGCCGATCAGGCTCAGGATCAGCAGCAACGGCAGGAGCAGCGCCTTGAGAATACGCATGGTCGATCTCCTTCAGAGTGATGGCCGTTGTTGCCCATGCTAAAACCGCGCCGCCCTCGGCGAGTTACTACCTTGGTACTGCCTCACTGGTACTTTCTGCATATTTCATCCCGTCCTCAGGCTTCCTATGCTGGCGCTACCCGTGATGGAGTGCCCTATGCGCCAGCTTGCCCCTTACGCCCTGATCTACCTGTTGGCGATTGCCTGCGCCGCCGGGCTGGCGACGCAAAGTCAGGCGGCCGATGCACCGCTGCAAGTGCAGATCGGTTACCTGGGTTATCGCCCCGACCCGGGGCCCTTGCTGTCGAACATCATTCCCGAGCCCGTCGATGCCGGCCTGCGTGGCGCCGAACTGGCGATCACCGACAGCAACAGCACCGGGCGCTTTCTCAATCACAGTTACAGCCTGGCCAACGCCAACGTCGACAACCCGCAGGCCTTGCTCGATGCGGCCAAGGCGCAACACGCGCAAGGCCTGCGCCTGTTTGTGGTGAACGCACCGGTGGCCAGCCTGCGGCAACTCAGCGCCGCCCTGCCCGACAGTTTGCTGATCAACGCCGGCAGCCCGGATGACAGCCTGCGCACCACCGATTGCCTGCCAAACGTGCTGCACACGCTGCCAAGCCGGGCGATGCTCGCTGATGCCTTGGCGCAGTTTCTGGTGGTGCGCAAATGGCAACGGGCGCTGCTGATTGTCGGCCCGACCGTCGACGATCAAGCCTATGCCGCCGCCCTGCGCCGCGCGGCGAAACGCTTCGGCGTGCAACTGGTGGCGGAAAAAGCCTGGAGTTTCGATAACGATCAACGCCGCAGCGCCCAGGCCGACATGCCGCTGTTCACCCAGACCGCCGAGTACGACGTGGTACTGGTGGCCGATGAACGCGGTGACTTCGGCGAATACGTGCCCTACCAGACTTGGTATCCGCGCCCGGTGGCCGGCACTCAAGGCCTGACCCCGGTGGGCTGGCACAAGACCGTGGAAACTTACGGCGCAGCGCAATTGCAGAAACGCTTCGAAGCTATGGCCGGGCGCTGGATGAACGACCGCGACTTTGCCGCGTGGATAGCCGTGCGCAGCATCGCCAGCGCGGTGAGCAAACTGCGTCAGACCGATCCGATGGCGATCCGCAACCTGGAAGTCAGCGACCAATTGCCGCTCGATGGCTTCAAGGGTCGCAAGCTCAGTTATCGCCCTTGGAACGGCCAGTTGCGCCAGCCGATTCCCATCGTGCAGCCGCGGGCGCTGGTCAGCACCTCGCCACAGGACGGCTTTCTGCACCCCTTCAACGAAATGGACAGCCTCGGTTACGACAAACCCGAGGTCAGCTGCCGCTTTCCCTGATCTTCCACAACAACAATAAGGAATCCGCCATGCGCCGCACCCTGCTTTCATGCGCCCTGTTGCTCGCTGCCGGGCACGCCGCGGCCAGCACCGCCTGGGTCTCCAACGAAAAAGACAACAGCCTCAGCCTGATCGACATGCAGACCCTGCAAGTCACCGACACCCTGCCCGTCGGCCAGCGCCCGCGCGGTCTGTTGCTGTCCCACGACAACAAGCTGCTGTACATCTGCGCCAGCGATTCGGACCGGGTGCAGGTGATGGACGTGGCCACGCGCAAGATCATCAAGGAGCTGCCTTCGGGCAAGGACCCCGAGCAATTCGCCCTGCACCCGAACAATCGCTGGCTCTACGTTTCCAACGAGGACGATGCGCTGGTGACGGTGATCGACACCGAAACCTCCAAGGTGCTGAGTCAGATCAACGTCGGCGTCGAGCCCGAAGGCATGGCCGTCAGCCCGGACGGCAAATGGGCGGTGAACACCAGCGAAACCACCAACATGCTGCACTGGATCGACACCGGCACCCAGACCCTGGCCGACAGCACGCTGGTGGATCAGCGCCCGCGTTTTGTCGAGTTCGCGCCCGATGGCAAACAGTTGTGGGCCTCGGCGGAAATCGGCGGCACCGTGACCATTCTTGACACCGCCACCCGGCAGGTCCTCAAGACCCTGACCTTCCAGATCAAGGGCGTGCACCCGGACAAGGTGCAACCGGTGGGCATCAAACTCAGCGCCGACGGCAAGTACGGTTTCGTCGCGCTGGGCCCGGCCAACCACGTCGCGGTGATCGATGCTAGAACCTTCGAAATCCTCGATTACCTGCTGGTCGGCCGGCGCGTGTGGCAGATGGCATTCACCCCGGATCAGAAGCAATTGCTGGCCACCAATGGCGTCAGCGGCGATGTGTCGGTGATTGATGTCGACAGCCTCAAAGTGAGCAAATCGGTAAAGGTCGGGCGCTATCCATGGGGCGTGGTGGTGACGCCATGAACGCACTGGAAGTCAGCGACCTGAGTTTCGCCTACGGCGCGCGGGAGGCGTTGCGCCAAGTGAGTTTCAGCCTGGCGCCCGGTCGTTTTGCGGCGCTGCTGGGGCCGAACGGCGCCGGCAAATCAACGCTGATTGCCTTGCTGACGCGGCTGTACGATGTGCAACGCGGTGATATCCGTGTCGGTGCTTGTTCGTTGCGGGATGCGCCGCGCCCGGCGCTCAAGCAATTGGGTGTGGTGTTTCAGCAAAGTACGCTGGACCTTGACCTCAGCGTCGAGCAGAACCTGCGTTATCACGCCGCGCTGCACGGAATGTCGCGGCGTGAAACCGCAATTCGGGTCGATGCCGAACTGGCCCGTCAGTCGTTGACCGAACGCCGTCGCGAGCGGGTACGCGAGCTGAATGGCGGTCATCGTCGCCGGGTGGAAATCGCTCGCGCGCTGCTGCATGAGCCACGCCTGTTGCTGCTCGATGAGGCCAGTGTCGGCCTCGATCCGGCCAGTCGCCTGGCGCTCAATCAACACATCCGCAGCCTATGCCGAGAGCACCGCCTCAGCGTGCTCTGGACCACGCACTTGCTGGACGAGGTGCAGCCGAGCGATGACTTGCTGATTCTCCATCAGGGTCGTTTGGTCGCCAGTGGCCAGGCCGATGCGTTGAGCCTGGAACACGGCGGCGACCTCGGTTCGGCCTTCGCTCGCCTGACGACATCGGGAGCCGTGCGATGAACGCGTATTGGCAATGTTTCAGCGGCATCGTGCTGCGTGAATGGCTGCGTTTCGTGTTGCAGCGCACGCGGTTTCTCAGTGCACTGGTGCGCCCGCTGCTGTGGCTGCTGGTGTTCGCCGCCGGCTTTCGCGCGGCACTTGGCATCGCGATCATCGAGCCCTACGACACCTACATTCCGTATGAGGTCTACATCATTCCGGGGCTGGCCTGCATGATCCTGTTGTTCAACGGCATGCAAGGTTCGCTGTCGATGGTCTACGACCGGGAGATGGGCAGCATGCGCGTACTGCTGACCAGCCCCCTGCCCCGCACGTTTCTGCTGTGCAGCAAACTGTTGGCCACGTCGCTGATTTCGCTGTTGCAGGTGTACGCCTTCCTGGCGATTGCCTGGGTGTACGGCGTGCAGCCGCCGGCCATGGGCCTGTTGATCGCCTTGCCGGCGTTGCTGCTGGTGGCGTTGATGCTCAGTGCGTTGGGGTTGTTGCTGTCAAACGCGATCCGCCAGTTGGAGAACTTCGCCGGGGTGATGAATTTCGTGATCTTCCCGCTGTTTTTCCTGTCGTCGGCGCTGTACCCGCTGTGGAAGATGCGCGAGTCGAGCGAGTGGTTGTATTGGTTGTGCGCCGTGAATCCGTTTACGCATGCAGTGGAACTGGTGCGGTTTGCCTTGTATGAGCGCTTCAACCCGTTGGCATTGGCGGTATGCATCGGCCTGACGCTGCTGTTTTCGCTACTGGCAGTCCTCACCTTCAACCCCCAGCACGCCGCTCTGCGCAAATCCAACTAACCACCCAAATCCCCCTGTGGGAGCGAGCCTGCTCGCGATGGCGGAGTGTCAGCCGACATCAATGCCGGATGTGATGGCTTCATCGCGAGCAGGCTCGCTCCCACAATTGGATCTCCATCAAACATGGCAAAATTACTACTTTAGTACTGGTTTTCCTGTCTATCGTCGCATTCCCAACGCACCGCGACTGGCATGTAATGGGCTCATAACTATAAGGACTGAACCCATGCCGCGTGCCCGACGTGTTCTGCTGCGCCCTTCCCTCGCTGTGTTATCGCTGAGCCTGTTGCTGGGCGTCGCACACGCCGAAACACCGCTGTTCTCTGCTGATGGCTATCGCATCGGCCTGTACCGCAGCCCCACGCCGAATCAGGCCGAAGGTGCCGCCATCATCGACACCGCCGCCCTGCAAACCCTGCTCACCCAGACGCCTCGCCCAGTGTTGATCGATGTCTACCGCCGCCAATGGCTGCAAGGGCGTTTCATCGAAGACCAACCCCACGAAAACCTGCCCGGCAGCCACTGGCTGGCCAACACCGGCGACGGCGACCTGACGCCCGACTGGCAGGATTACTTCTCGCGCAATCTGCAAAAATTCACCGCCGGCGATCCCCGGCAACCGCTGGTCTTTTACTGCCGGTCCGATTGCTGGTTGAGCTGGAATGCGGTCAAACGCGCCGCCGCCATGGGCTATAAGACTCTGTATTGGTATCGCGATGGCCTGGATGCCTGGCAAGCGGCGAACCTGCCCGTGACACCCGCCCTGCCCGAACCTTTTCCCTGACCTTTACGCGTGCGTGTTGTTGCCACACCATAATCAAAATAATGAGGTGAAAGGCTATGTACAAAATTCTGATTGCCGACGATCACCCGCTGTTTCGCGAAGCCATTCATAACGTCATCAGCGATGGATTCCCGGGCAGCGAGGTCATGGAAACCGCCGACCTCGACAGCGCCCTGGCGCTGACTCAGGACCACGACGACCTGGACCTGATCCTGCTCGACCTGAACATGCCCGGCATGCACGGCCTCAATGGCCTGATCAATCTGCGCAACGAGGCACCGACCATTCCAGTGGTGATCGTCTCGGCGGAACAGGACAAGCAGATCGTGCTGCAAGCCATCACCTATGGCGCGGTGGGTTTCATCACCAAGTCCTCGCCACGGGTGCAGATGACCGACGCGATCCAGCAGATTCTCAATGGCAACGTCTACCTGCCGCCGGACATCATCCGCACGCAGAAAAGTGGCACCCACCGCCGGATGAACGACACCCCGAGCTTCCCGCCGGAACTGCTCCAGGCCCTGACCCGCAAACAGTTGCTGGTGCTGGAGCGCATGACCAAAGGCGAGTCGAACAAACAGATCGCCTACACCCTGGAAATCGCTGAAACCACGGTCAAGGCCCATGTTTCGGCGATTTTGCGCAAACTCAATGTGCACAATCGGGTGCAGGCGATCCTGAGTGCCGGGGATATTGATTTCGGCTCTTATCTACGACGTTAAACCGCGTCGCGCCCATCGCCAGCAAGCTGGCTCCTACAGGAACAACGCAACCCCCTGTAGGAGCCGGCTTGCCGGCGATGAGGCCATCAGCCCCCGCACAAATTTCAGGGCCTGCCGAGCAAATCGCCAGCAAGCTGGCTCCTACAGGAACAACGCAATCCCCTGTAGGAGCCGGCTTGCCGGCGATGAGGCCATCAGCACCCGCACAAACTTCAGGGCTGGCGATGAGGCCCTCAACATCAACAAATATCTCAAGGCCGGCCGAGCAAATGACTCATCGCCGTCTTCAGCTTCATCGGCCGCACCGGCTTATGCATCAAGGTGTGCCCCAGCTCTCGAATCTGCAATTTGAGTTCATTGCTGTAATTGGCGGTGATCATCATCGCCGGAATGGCTGAGCCGCGCCGGGCGTTGATCCGCGCCACGGCATCCACGCCGTTCTGATCGTCATCCAGGTGGTAATCGGCAATCAGCAAATCCGCCTCGGCGTGATAATTGTCCACTTGCCGCGCCAAATCCTGCTCCGACAGCGCCGTCACCACCAGACAACCCCACCCTTCGAGCAAGGTGCGCATGCCGGCGCAAATCGCCGCATCGTTATCCAGCACCCATACCCGTGCACCGCGCAGACGTTCGAGCATCGGCTCGCTCATCAACAGGCTCGGCAGTGCCTTGGGTGCCGTCGCGCTCAACGGCACCTCGACGGAAAACACCGAGCCCTTGCCCGGCCACGAACGCACGTGAATGCGGTGCCCGAGAATCCCGGCAATTTTCTCGACGATTGCCAACCCCAGCCCCAACCCGCGATCCTGATCCGGACGTTGCACATCACCGCGTTTGAACTCCTGGAAAATCTCTTCCAGACGGTTTTCGGCGATGCCCATGCCGCTGTCCCAGACCTCGATCGACAGTCGCTGATGATGCCGCCGGCAACCGAGCACCACGCGGCCGCTGTAGGTGTAGCGAATAGCGTTGCTCAACAGGTTGCGCAGGATCCGCGCAAGCAATTGAATGTCGCTGCGCACCAGCGCCGAACACCCGATGAAATGCAGCTCAAGCCCTTCGCTACGCGCGACCTGGGTGTACTCGGCGGCGAGGTTTTCCAGCAACTCGCTCAAGGCGAACGGCGCAATGTCGGCCTTGATCACCCCGGCATCGAGTTTGGAAATGTCGACCAGCGTACCGAGCAGATTCTCCACGTCCTCCAGGGAATTGCTGACGTTGCGCACCAGAATCTCGTTGGCCAGCGGCTCCCGGCGTTCGAGCAAGGCGCTGGTGAACAGGCGCGCGGCGTTCAGCGGTTGCAGCAAGTCATGGCTGACGGCGGCAAGAAACTTGGTCTTCGACAGGTTGGCCTGCTCGGCTTCGAGCTTGGCCTCGCGCAGGCGTGATTCAACCCGCCGACGTTCGTCGATCTCGCGCAGCAACTGGTCATTGAGGGTCGTCAGTTCCGCCGTACGTTCGCGCACCCGCAGTTCAAGGTTCTGATAGGCCTGGTGCAACGCCTCGGCCGTGCGGCGGCGCTCGGTGATGTCGCGGATCAACACGAAAATCCCCACCACTTCGCCGGTTACCAGCCGATTGGGCACGTAGGAGCGCAGCATGTAGCGCTCCTGGTTGTTGATGTTGGTTTCGGCGAATTCGAACGTCACGCTCTCACCGGCCAATGCCCGCGCCACATAAGCTTCCAGGCGCTGGTAATGCTGCTCGCTGTGCACTTCGCGCAGGCTCTGCCCGAGCATCACGCCACGCGGCCAGCAGTACCATTCTTCGTAGACCTTGTTGGTGAACTCGTAGACAAGGTCGGCATTGAGGTAGGCGATCAGCGCCGGTACGTGGTCGGTGATCAGGCGAATCCAGCGCTCGCTTTCGCTCAGCGCTTCGGCGTGCTGGTAGCGTTCGGTGATGTCGGTAAAGGTGTTGACGAAGCCGCCGGTGGGCAGCGGATGCGTGCGGATTTCCAGGACCCGGCCATCGTAAAGTCGCTGCTCGCATTCCTGCACCGGGCGCCCGTTGCCGTCGCGGCTGGCCGGGGTCAGCAGGTTCAACTCGCTGTCGGCGATCACTTCGGCGAACGGTCGATGCGCCGCCACCGGCGCCAGGCCGCTGAGTTCAAGGAAGCGTCGGTTCCACAACTCCAGAATGCCCTCGGCGTTGACCATCGCTACGCCTTGGGACAGGTTGTCCACGGCCCGTTGCAACAAATGCGATTTCTGCGCCACGGCCTGCTCGCGGCGCACGGTTTCACTGAGTTTGACGTCGGTGATGTCGGTGAACAGGATCACCCGCCCGCCTTCCTGGGTCGGCCGTTCGCTGACTTGCAGCCAACGACCGTCCTGCAAGCGGAACAGCAGGTTCTCGTCGGCCTGCCCGCGCGGTTCTTCGGTGAACAGCCCGGTGGACAGCATCAACCGCTTGACCTCGGCCAGGCGCATGCCGGCGTTGATCCGCACCCGGCTGTTACCCCAGAACGCCTTGAAGCGGCTGTTGAACAGCACGATCCGCTGCTCTGCGTCGAACAATACAAAGGCGTCGGAAATGCTCTCGATGGCATCGATCAAGTGTTGATGCGCGGTTTCCGCTCGCAGACGCGCTTCACTGAGCAAGTGATTGCCTGACTTCAGTTCAGCCATGGCCTGGTTCAAGGCATCGGTGCGCTCACGTACCTGTTCGGCCAGCACCACCGAATGCTGGAACGCCGCGTACGGGTCGTTGCCGCGGGTGATGCCGGACTCGATCCGTTCGATCAGCGCAGCATTGATGCGCTGCAATTTGTGGTTTTCGTGCCGCAGGCTGGCGACTTGAGCCGCAAGCTCAGCGATGTCCAGGGGAGCGGCCTCGGGCAATGGCAACCCCGGTGAAGGTCTGGTTGATGTGCATGCCATTGAACTGTTCTCCGTAGGTGTTGAAACCCATCACCCGCTGGTCGCGCAAAAACCTGCCGATCTGCTCCAGATTGCCGCCGTCTTCCAGTTCCAGGCGCCTGAGAAAACAGTCGCAGCCGATGGTCAACAACAGGTCACCGAGGCGTTCCTGCAAACCGTCGAACAGGGTTTGCAGATTGGGCAGCATCGGCCCTGGGGTCATGACGGTGAGGACGATGCCGTTTTCCACGGCGCAGTAGAAACTCAGGCTCAAGTCCGGGTGCACCTGCTGGATGGCCCGCACGTAATACTGATCGTTGATCCGCACCGCCAGCGGGTGGGCGGCGAAGATCCGATGATCGAGTTCAGCCACGGGCACGCCGATGTGCCGGGCGTACTCCTCGGCGGCCGGTTCGGCATTCAGTTCGAAGACCCGGCGCGAGGCACTGTCGGCGCCAGTGACCACCAGTTTTTCCGCTCTCGGCAGGATGTGGTGGGTGGTGAAGACTTCGAAGTCGAGCCAGGTGTTGACCAGCACCACCACCGCCGCGCCGCTGTGGAACTCGCCGCCGAAGTAAACGTGGGTGTGGGTCAGGTAATTGTCGTCGCCGGCCGAGCCACCGAAATGCGGAATGTCGCCCAGCGCCGCGCTCAACGCCGCGAGCACCATTTCTTCACGGCTGGACAAACCATCGAGCAAGGTCAGCGCAAAGCTGTTGCCCTTGATCGGCGCCAGGGTGTTGCTGCGACAACCACTGACCAGACGCTCGACCATTTGCTGGGCGTCGATCAGGCTGAAGCGCTCCATCTCGTCGATCAATTCGGCATCGATGGAAAAATGCCGATGGTCGAAACCCACCGCCGTCACACAGTTGCGCCCGTAACCCAGCGGGGTGATTTCCCCGGCGCTTGTGCAACCGACCAGACGGATCCCGCCGAAGCTCTGCTGCAAGGCCTGGCCCAGCGCCTGCAAGTCGTACTCGGCGGAGCAGAAAAACAGCACAAAGCCCAAATGCGGATGCAGCAACTGCCGCGCCAGCTCCTGAGCCACCTGCTGGGCATCGGTCGCCTGGGACATCGCACTGACGACCCCGTCGCTCTGAACCTGCTGCATCGTCGCCTCCCGCAGGTGCGCATGTGTGAGGTTGGAGTGTACGAAGGCAGCGGTCGGCGACGTATGCTACTTGGGTAGCGGTCAGGCGCTTCGATGGGATGAGAGTCCCAGCAAACACCACAAAACCTGTAGGAGCCGGCTTGCTGGCGATAGCGGTGGGTCAGGCAACAATGATGGTGACTGACAGTCCGTCATCGCCGGCAAGCCGGCTACTACAAATCCGCGCCCGGCGCGCCATTTTCTGCCATGACACAAAACCTGTAGGAGCCGGCTTGCTGGCGATGGCGGTGAGTCAGGCAACAATGATGGTGACTGATGCGCCGCTATCGCCGGCAAGCCGGCTCCTACAATTCCGTGCCCGGCGCGCCGTTTTCTGCCATAACACAAAACCTGTAGGAGCCGGCTTGCTGGCGATAGCGGTGGGTCAGGCAACAATGATGGTGACTGACAGTCCGTCATCGCCGGCAAGCCGGCTCCTACAAATCCGCGCCCGGCGCGCCGCTTTCTGCCATGACACAAAACCTGTAGGAGCCAGCTTGCTGGCGATAGCGGTGGGTCAGGCAACAATGATGGTGACTGACAGTCCGTCATCGCCAGCAAGCCGGCTCCTACAAGGGATTGGGGGTTACCAGGTCAACACCGCCCCCACCGCGAAGGTGTCGGTGTCTTCGTTTTGCGCGCTGGTTTGGTGGCCATTGATTTCGAACTGGTTGTACTCGGCCACCAGTTTCAGGTTGTCGTTGACGTCATGGAACAGCGCAATGCCGCGAGTCTCATAGTCCGCGCCGCTGCCCACCACGCCGTTGCCGTCGTCCTTGGTCTTGCCGTAGGACAAGGCCAGGCGGTTTTTGCCCAGCTTGTACGAGCCCTGTAACAGGTAGCCGTCGCTGTCGACATTACGCAACGTCGGTTCGCCAGCGTTGTTGGTGAAGAACGGGTTGATACCCTTGGCCTGAAAGCCCGAACCGGTCAGCGACAAACCGCCCATTTTCGCCTGCACGCCATAGCCCAAACCTTTGGAGGTCACGGACTGCACCGTGGAATCGGTGTTGTCCGAAGTCTGGTAGCTGCCGTTCACCCAGCTGTAAATCTTCGCCCCGGCGAGGTCGAACTGGTAAGTGATCTCGCTCTCGGTGCGCGGGTTTTCCTGATAGGCCTTGCCGGTCGCGCTGCTGTCGTTGGTGTCCACCGGGTCCATGATCCCGACCGCGACTCGCAGGCCGTCCATCACCGGGGTGCGGTAAGTGATCTGCGATGTCGGGAACGGGTACGGATAGCCGCTGCCGATGTTGCCGAACGACACCCCGCCGCCATCCACCAACCCGAGCGTGTCGCTGACCTGGCCGTAACCGGCCAGCAACTCATCGAGCAGAATGTTGGAACGGGCAAACAGGCCGAAGTCCTTGCCGATCAGCACTTCGCCCCATTCCGGGTTGGCCACTGTGCCATAGAACTGCCGCACGTCGATGGCGGTGTCGGTGCCGTTGGTTTCGCTGTCGTTGATGGTCACCCAGAACGACGCCCGGGCGCCGAGCTTGAGGTCATCGACCTGCTTGCCCATGTTGAAGCCTAGGTAGTTGGGCAAAAAGCCCATTTTCACCCGCGCCTGTCGACGGTCGAACTGCTCGCCGGCACGGTCGACGTCGCTGTTCACATAGAAGGCGTTGATGTAGCCATCGGTGGAAAACGTGGTCTGGTCCTTGTCGTACAGCATGATTTCGGCTTCGGCCATTGAGCTCAAACCCAGGGCCGACAGGCTGGCGATGAAGGCTGGCAAGTAACGGTGCTTGAAATTCTTATTGTTGTGCATGACGCGCTCCGCAGCGGGGGACTGGATGTCGGAGGCGATTATCGAAAGCGGACCGGCGGCGTCATACGCTGCCTTGGGGGTGATTTTGAAGTGCTTTGGCGTGGCCGGTGGAGTGCAGCAAGTTGGGTGTAAGACCGGGCCACGACGAGGGCCCGGAACTTAAGGTGTAAGACGCCTAGATGCCGGCCTTGAACAGCATGTAGGCCGCGACCACCACGCAGAGGCTGGCGAAGCCGATCTGCAAGGCCCGGGCCGGTACTCGGGCGCACAACTGTCGGCCAACGATCATGCCGATGACGCTCGCAACAATGAACGCCACCCCCAGACCATCGATCCGCACCCCGGCATGAAATGCACCGATCACGCCGATGGCAGAAATCAGGCTGATGACCATCAAGGACGTCGCGACGATCCCGCGCATCTGCACATCGGTCAGTTGTTTGAACGCCGGGACGATCAGAAACCCGCCGCCGACCCCGAGCAACCCCGAGACCACGCCGGTCACCGCGCCGAGTGCAGCCAGGGTTGCGGTGCATTTGGCGGTCCAGGAAAAGCGCCCGGTCTGTTGATCGAGCATGCAGTTTTTCTGGCCCCAGTTGGCGTGGCCGTGATCGCTCGGCCCTTCTTCATGGCGCTCGCGGCGCAGCATCCGCCAGGCCACCATGACCATCAGCAGGCTGAACAGAATCATCAGGATTTTTTCCGGCAGTTGATGGGCAAAGTAGATGCCGACCGGGGAAAAAATCGCCCCCAGCAAGGCGATCAACAACGCTGCGCGATAACGCACCAGGCCATGGCGCAACCCATCGACGGCGCCGACCGCCGCTGCGCTGCCCACCGCAAACAATGCAACGGGGGCCGCTTGTGTCATGGTCAAACCCAACCCCAGCACCAGGGCCGGAACCGCAAGAATGCCGCCACCGGCGCCGGTCAATCCGAGGACCAGGCCCATGGCCACACCAAAAAAACTTGCCAGCAACATAAAACGCTCGTGATCCGTGAGAAGAGCCGGGAACGCCCGGTATCGATGACTGACAGGATAGAGCCCGCGCAGCTTTTTTCCTGCATTGAATTGATCGGGGCTGGTCAGCGCAGGGAAAATGAAACTACCCTGAACACCTGTCCCAAAAGAAACGGCCACCATGCCCGCCTTGATTGAAGCCTTCCTCGACCCCGCCTCATCGACCTACAGTTACGTCGTTTACGAGGCCGACGGCAGCCAGTGTGCAATCGTCGACCCGGTACTCGACTACGACCCGGCCGCCGGGCGCACCGCCACCACCCAGGCCGATAAAATCATCGCCTTTGTGGGTGAACATCAGTTGCAGGTGCAATGGCTGCTGGAAACCCATGCCCACGCCGATCACATGTCTGCCGCGCCTTATCTGCGTCGGGAGCTGGGCGGCAGGATTGCGATTGGTCAGTCGATCAGCAAGGTGCAGGGCGTGTTCAAAGGCCTGTTCAACCTTGAGCCGGAATTTGCCGTGGACGGTTCGCAGTTCGATCACCTGTTCGCCCCGGACGAATCGTTCATGATCGGCAACCTCAAGGCCACGGCGCTGCACGTGCCCGGTCACACGCCCGCGGACATGGCCTATTTGATCGACAGCAGTGTCATTCTGGTGGGCGATACGTTGTTCATGCCGGATGTCGGCACTGCGCGCTGCGACTTTCCCGGCGGGAATGCCAATCAATTGTTCGCCTCGATCCAGAAGCTGCTGGCGTTTCCGGCCAGCGTGCGGCTTTACGTTTGCCACGACTATCCTCCTGAAAATCGCAAACCCCAGTGCCAGACCACGGTGGGCGAGCAGCGCAAGAGCAACATCCACATCCATGACGGCATCGACGAAGCGGCATTCGTCGCCATGCGCACCCGGCGCGATGCGGGGCTGGGTATGCCGACGCTGTTGTTGCCGGCGATTCAGGTCAACGTACGAGCCGGGAATTTGCCACCGCCCGAGGAAAACGGCGTCACCTACCTGAAAATCCCCCTGAACAAACTCTGACTCTTGCTGGCGATGGCGATCCCGAAACCGCCATCGCTGGCAAGCCAGGCTCCCACAATTGCGCGGTGCCGCACCAACCCGCCCCCACCACAAAACCTGTAGGAGCCGGCAAGCCGGCTCCTACAGGTTTTGTGGTGTTTTTTTGGGGGGGGGCAGGTCAATTGGTCAGGGTCAATCCATTCGCCGGCAGCGGCAGCGCGGTTTTATAGCGCACCTGCTTCAGCGCAAAGCTTGAGCGGATGTTCGCCACACCGGGCACTTTGGTGAGGAAGTCCATCATGAAACGCTCCAGCGACTGAATGGTCGGCACCAGCACCCGGATCAGATAATCCGGATCACCCGCCATCAAATAGCACTCCATCACTTCCGGGCGATCCGAGATCGCTTCTTCGAAATGCTGCAACGCCTCCTCCACCTGTTTCTCCAGGCTGACATGAATGAACACATTCACATGCAGCCCCAACAGGTCGGCGTCCAACAGCGTCACTTGCTCGCGAATCAGGCCCAATTCTTCCATCGCCTTGACCCGGTTGAAGCACGGCGTCGGCGAGAGATTCACCGAGCGTGCGAGGTCGGCGTTGGTGATGCGCGCGTTCTCCTGAAGGCTGTTGAGAATGCCGATATCGGTACGGTCCAATTTGCGCATGAGAAAAAACCACCTGTTATTTTTGTTTATGCAGATTTTTTAACCTCAAATGACCACCAACGCAACGAAACACAGATAAATATTCTCCTGCGCCGGGCCTATGATGTTTGTAGGACAAGATTTCCATAACACGTGGAATGACGGTCAGCTCACTACAAGAAATTCACAAGATCGAGCGTAGAAGCCATGAACCAAGCGTATGAACCGCTGCGCCTGCACGTCCCTGAACCCTCGGGCCGTCCAGGCTGTAAAACCGACTTCTCCTACCTGCATCTGACCGATGCCGGCACGGTGCGCAAACCCCCAATCGACGTTGAACCCGCCGACACGGCCGATCTGGCCCGCGGCCTGATTCGCGTGCTCGACGATCAGGGCAATGCCCTGGGCCCGTGGGCCGAAGGCGTACCGGTGGAGATCCTGCGTAAAGGCATGCGCGCCATGCTCAAGACGCGGATCTACGACAACCGCATGGTGGTCGCCCAGCGTCAGAAAAAAATGTCGTTCTACATGCAAAGCCTTGGCGAAGAAGCCATCGGCAGCGCCCAGGCCCTGGCCTTGAACATCGACGACATGTGCTTTCCGACCTACCGCCAGCAAAGCATCCTGATGGCACGTGAAGTGCCGCTGGTGGACCTGATCTGCCAGTTGCTGTCCAACGAGCGCGATCCGCTCAAAGGCCGTCAGTTACCGATCATGTACTCGGTCAAGGAAGCTGGTTTCTTCACCATTTCCGGCAACCTCGCCACCCAATTCGTCCAGGCTGTCGGCTGGGGCATGGCCTCGGCGATCAAGGGCGATACCAAAATCGCCTCGGCCTGGATCGGCGACGGTGCCACTGCCGAGTCGGACTTCCACACCGCCCTGACCTTCGCCCACGTGTACCGCGCGCCGGTGATCCTCAACGTGGTCAACAACCAATGGGCCATCTCCACCTTCCAGGCGATTGCCGGTGGTGAAGCCACTACATTCGCCGGTCGTGGCGTCGGTTGCGGCATCGCCTCCCTGCGCGTCGACGGTAACGATTTCTACGCGGTCTACGCCGCTTCCGCCTGGGCTGCCGAGCGCGCCCGCCGCAACCTTGGCCCGACCATGATCGAATGGGTCACCTACCGCGCCGGCCCGCACTCGACCTCCGACGATCCGTCCAAATACCGTCCTGCCGACGACTGGAGCCACTTCCCGTTGGGCGACCCGATTGCGCGCCTGAAGCAGCACCTGGTGAAAATCGGTCACTGGTCCGAAGAGGAACACGTCGCCGTCAGCGCCGAACTGGAAGCCGAAGTCATCGCCGCGCAGAAAGAAGCCGAGCAGTACGGCACCCTCGCCGGCGGCCAGATTCCGAGCGCCGCGACCATGTTCGAAGACGTCTATAAAGAGATGCCGGAGCACTTGAAGCGCCAGCGTCAAGAGTTGGGGATCTGACATGAACGATCACAACAACAATATTCAACCGGAAACCGCCATGACCACGACCACCATGACCATGATCCAGGCCCTGCGCTCGGCCATGGATGTGATGCTTGAACGTGACGACAACGTCGTGGTGTTTGGTCAGGACGTTGGCTACTTCGGTGGCGTGTTCCGTTGCACCGAAGGCTTGCAGAACAAGTACGGCACCTCCCGCGTGTTCGATGCGCCGATCTCCGAAAACGGCATCGTCGGTGTTGCCGTGGGCATGGGCGCCTATGGTTTGCGTCCGGTGGCCGAAATCCAGTTCGCCGACTACGTGTACCCGGCATCGGACCAGATCATTTCCGAAGCCGCCCGCCTGCGTTATCGCTCGGCCGGCGAGTTCACCGCCCCGATGACCCTGCGCATGCCTTGCGGCGGCGGCATCTACGGTGGGCAGACGCACAGCCAGAGTATCGAGGCGATGTTTACCCAGGTCTGCGGCTTGCGCACGGTGATGCCGTCCAACCCGTACGACGCCAAGGGCCTGCTGATCGCCTCCATCGAAAACGATGACCCGGTGATCTTCCTGGAGCCAAAACGCCTGTACAACGGCCCGTTCGATGGTCACCACGAACGTCCGGTCACGCCATGGTCGAAACACCCGGCTGCGCAAGTCCCGGACGGTTACTACACCGTACCGCTGGACGTCGCCGCCATCACCCGTCCGGGCAAGGACGTGACCATCCTGACTTACGGCACCACCGTTTATGTGTCGCAAGTCGCCGCTGAAGAAACCGGGATCGACGCTGAAGTCATCGACCTGCGCAGCCTGTGGCCGCTGGACCTGGAAACCATCACCAAGTCGGTGAAGAAAACCGGCCGTTGCGTGATCGTTCACGAAGCGACCCGCACCTGCGGTTTCGGTGCCGAACTGGCTGCCCTGGTGCAAGAGCACTGCTTCCACTACCTGGAAGCGCCGATCGAACGCGTCACCGGTTGGGACACCCCCTACCCGCACGCGCAAGAGTGGGCGTATTTCCCTGGTCCGTCCCGAGTGGGCGCGGCTTTGCATCGGGTTATGGAGGTCTGAATGGGCACGCACGTTATTAAAATGCCGGACATTGGTGAAGGCATTGCAGAAGTTGAACTGTCGGTATGGCACGTCAAAGTCGGCGACATGGTCGTCGAAGATCAGGTGCTGGCCGATGTCATGACCGACAAGGCGATGGTCGACATCCCTTCGCCGGTGCACGGCAAGGTCATTTCGCTGGGCGGCGTGCCCGGCGAAGTCATGGCGGTTGGCAGCATCCTGATCAGCATTGAAGTCGAAGGCGCGGGCAACGTTAAAGAGTCGGCCCAGCCTGCGGTTGCCGCCGAGAAAGAAGCACCGGCACCCAAAGTCGAAGCTGTTGTGGCAACCAAACCGGCTACTGCCGCAGCGCCGCGAGCGGCCGTCTGCCAGGGCCCGATGGTGGCTCGCGAAGCCGACGAGCGTCCGCTGGCCTCCCCGGCCGTGCGCAAACATGCACTGGACCTCGGCATTCAATTGCGCCTGGTGCGTGGCACTGGTCCTGCCGGTCGTGTGCTGCACGAAGACCTGGACGCCTATCTTGCGCAAGGTCAGTCGAATGCAACGACTGCCACCGCCGCTTACGCCCAGCGTAACGACGAAGAACAGATCCCGGTGATCGGCATGCGCCGCAAGATCGCCCAGCGCATGCAGGACGCCACTCAGCGCGCTGCCCACTTCAGTTATGTCGAAGAAATCGACGTCACGGCCGTGGAAGAACTGCGTGCGCACCTGAACGAAAAACACGGTGCGACCCGTGGCAAGCTGACCCTGTTGCCATTTTTGGTCCGCGCCCTGGTCGTCGCCCTGCGCGACTTCCCGCAGATCAACGCCCGTTACGACGACGAAGCCCAGGTCATCACCCGCCTCGGCGCAGTGCATGTGGGCATCGCCACTCAAGCCGACATCGGTTTGATGGTGCCCGTGGTGCGTCACGCCGAAGCCCGCAGCCTGTGGGATAACGCCGCCGAAATCTCCCGCTTGGCCAACGCCGCGCGTAACGGCAAGGCCAGCCGCGATGAATTGTCCGGTTCGAGCATCACCCTGACCAGCCTCGGCGCGTTGGGTGGAATCGTCAGCACCCCGGTGCTGAACCTGCCGGAAGTGGCGATCGTCGGCGTCAACAAAATCGTCGAACGCCCAATGGTGGTCAAAGGCCAGATCGTGATCCGCAAGATGATGAACCTCTCCAGCTCCTTCGATCACCGCGTGGTCGATGGCATGGACGCGGCGCAATTCATCCAGGCCGTTCGTGGCTTGCTCGAACAACCCGCTACCTTGTTTGTGGAGTAAGGCATGCAGATTTTGAACACCACGCTGCTGATCATCGGTGGCGGTCCTGGCGGTTATGTGACGGCGATCCGTGCCGGTCAGTTGGGCATCTCGACCATTCTGGTAGAAGGCGAATCGTTGGGCGGTACCTGCCTGAACATCGGCTGTATCCCGTCGAAAGCGTTGATCCACGTTGCCGAGCAGTTCCACCAGACGCAGCACCACAGCAAACACTCTGCGTTGGGCATCAGCGTCTCGGCGCCGACCCTCGATATCAGCAAAAGCGTCGAGTGGAAGGACGGCATCGTTGATCGCCTGACCACTGGCGTTTCGGCGCTGCTGAAAAAGAACAAAATCCAGGTTATTCAAGGTTTTGCGAAAGTTATCGATGGTAAAACCGTAGAAGTCGGCGACACGCGCATTCAGTGCGAGCACCTGGTGCTCGCCACCGGGTCGAAAAGCGTGAACCTGCCGATGCTGCCGATTGGCGGGCCGATCATCTCCTCCACCGAAGCCTTGGCGCCGACGTCGGTGCCAAAACGGCTGGTGGTGGTCGGTGGCGGTTACATCGGTCTGGAACTGGGGATTGCCTATCGCAAGCTTGGCGCCGACGTCAGTGTGGTCGAGGCGCAGGATCGTATCCTGCCGGCTTACGACGCTGAACTGACCCAGCCTGTTCATGATGAATTGAAAAAACTCGGCGTGAAGCTTTACTTGAAGCACAGCGTCCAAGGCTTTGATTCTAATAACAATACCTTGCAGGTTCTCGAACCGAACGGCGAAACCCTGAACCTGGAAACCGATCAGGTACTGGTCGCCGTTGGCCGCAAACCCAACACCCAGGGCTGGAACCTCGAAGCGCTGAATCTGGACATGAACGGCTCGGCGATCAAGATCGACAACCGTTGCCAGACCAGCATGCGCAACGTGTACGCCATCGGCGACCTCAGCGGTGAACCGATGCTTGCGCACCGGGCCATGGCTCAAGGCGAGATGGTGGCCGAGCTGATCAGCGGTAAAACCCGCGAGTTCAACCCGACGGCTATCGCTGCCGTGTGCTTCACCGACCCGGAACTGGTGGTGGTCGGCAAGACCCCGGACGAGGTCAAGGCTGCGGGCCTGGACTGCATCGTTTCAAGCTTCCCGTTCGCGGCCAATGGCCGGGCGATGACGCTGGAATCGAAAAGCGGCTTCGTGCGAGTGGTCGCTCGTCGGGACAATCACGTGATTGTTGGCTGGCAGGCCGTTGGCGTGGGTGTTTCGGAATTGTCGACCGCGTTTGGCCAAAGCCTGGAAATGGGCGCCCGGCTGGAAGACATCGCCGGCACCATCCATGCGCATCCGACCTTGGGCGAAGCCGTCCAGGAAGCCGCGCTGCGGGCTCTTGGCCACGCGCTGCACCTGTAAAACAAAGCGTACGCCGAACCTGTAGGAGCCGGCTTGCCGGCGATGGCGGTATATCTGGCACACCGAGTCGTATCGATCGCCGGCAAGCCGGCTCCTACAAGGATTGCATTCCGGGCTGCGAATTGGGCCCGGAATGAAGTATTGTTGTCCCCATCCAAAAAACGTCAGAAGCCTTGAACCGTTTCGACGGTTGTTAAGTGATAGAGGGTGTCATGGGTAACGAAAGCATCAATTGGGACAAGCTGGGTTTTGATTACATCAAGACAGACAAGCGCTATCTGTCGCACTGGCGTAATGGCGAGTGGGACAAAGGCACCCTGACCGAAGACAATGTGCTGCACATCAGCGAAGGCTCGACTGCCCTTCACTATGGCCAGCAATGCTTCGAAGGCCTGAAGGCCTACCGTTGCAAGGACGGTTCGATCAACCTGTTCCGCCCGGACCAGAACGCCGCCCGCATGCAGCGCAGCTGCGCCCGCCTGCTGATGCCGCATGTGTCGACCGAGCAGTTCATCGAAGCGTGCAAGGAAGTGGTCCGCGCCAACGAGCGTTTCATCCCGCCTTACGGCACCGGCGGCGCGCTGTACCTGCGGCCGTTCGTGATCGGCGTGGGTGACAACATCGGCGTGCGTACCGCACCCGAGTTCATCTTCTCGATCTTCTGCATCCCGGTCGGCGCTTACTTCAAAGGTGGCCTGACCCCGCACAACTTCCTGATCTCCAGCTACGACCGTGCCGCCCCACAAGGCACCGGCGCAGCCAAGGTCGGTGGCAACTACGCCGCCAGCCTGATGCCTGGTTCCCAGGCCAAGAAGGCGCATTTTGCCGACTGCATCTACCTGGACCCGATGACCCACACCAAAATCGAGGAAGTCGGTTCGGCCAACTTCTTCGGGATCACCCACGACAACAAGTTCGTCACCCCGAACTCGCCGTCGGTACTGCCGGGCATCACCCGTCTGTCGTTGATCGAACTGGCCAAGACGCGTCTGGGCCTGGAAGTGGTTGAAGGTGACGTGTTCATCGACAAGCTGTCCGACTTCAAGGAAGCCGGCGCTTGCGGTACGGCTGCCGTGATCACCCCGATCGGCGGTATCAGCTACAACGACCACCTGCACGTGTTCCACAGCGAAACCGAGGTCGGCCCGGTCACCCAGAAGCTCTACAAAGAGCTGACTGGCGTGCAAACCGGTGAGATCGAAGCGCCAGCAGGCTGGATCGTCAAGGTTTGACCTGACCTCTGCTGCATCCAAGCCCCCCATCGTCTTGGCGATGGGGGGCTTTCTTTTGGGGCTTCCACTGGCTTAGCCCGATCCATTGTAGGAGCCAGCTTGCTGGCGATGGTCGTTAACGATAACGCGTACGGACTGGTTCACCGCGACGCACTTGAGCTCATCGCCAGCAAGCTGGCTCCTACAGGCTCTGTGTTTTTCAGGGAGAGTCTTTCTTTATCAGTCAGAAACTCCGTTTGCCAGTGTGAGGCGCTTGCCCACCCTGCCCTTGATGCCGCTGACCTGACCGGCCTGGGTGATCAATCCCGGAATCAGCGCGCCGACGGGCAGATTTTGCTTCAGGTCAAACCGGGCGCCGATTTCCTTGCGGCCCAACGCGGTCAACGTCAGCGCCCGGCTGTCCAGATCCTGCGTCACCCATTTGCGCTTGATCGCCGTTTGCAGCAACGCCGCGCCCAACGAACCACCCAGATGCGGGCGGCGCATGCTCCAGTCCAGGCACGGGCAGGCAAACCGTCGGCGCTGCGTGGTCAGGTCGTTGACTTCAATGCCCAGCCCTTCGAACAACGCCTCGCCGCTGTCACTCAACCGATAAGCCTGTTCATCGGTTTCCAGCAACCAGCCTTTTTCCAGCAGCCGGTCATGCAGCAACACCGCCAGCGTGCCGGCCATGTGGTCGTAGCACGTGCGGGCAAATTGCAGGCGGTCCGGAGTGCGTGGGTTAAACGTCGGCGCGGTGTTCTGGCCGATCACCATCAACGCTTCCAGCGCCTGGGCCACGCGTTTGTCCGCGAGGCTGTAATAGCGATGACGCCCTTGAACATGCAGACGCAGCAGCGCCAGGTCCTTGAGTTTGGCCAGATGCACGCTGGCAGTGGAAGCGCTGACTTCGGCAATCGCCGCCAACTCAGTGCTGGTACGGGCGTGGCCATCCATCAAAGAACACAACATTCTGATCCGGGCCGGTTCGGCAATGGCCGCCGCCACCTGTGAAACACCGAGGTCGTGAAGTTCTGCGTTCATATTTCGCTCCCGGACGAATCAAGCCCCTTTCGGACTGGAGATAGTAGCAACACTTTTCCCACCACGAACAAGGCTGCGACCCATGGACCCGATCATCGCTGCGACTCATGCCGATCCTTATCCGTATTACGCGCAACTGCGCGCTCAAGGCGGACTGGTTTTTCACCAGGGACTGAAACTGTGGGTGGCCAGTAGCGCCAAAGCGGTGGCGGCGGTGCTGGCGCATCCTGACTGTCACGTGCGGCCGACTCACGAACCCGTGCCCAAGGCCATTGCCGGTGGCATGGCCGGCAAGGTCTTCAGTCAGTTGATGCGGATGAACGAGGGCGAACGCCAGCGTTGCCCAAGATCGGCGATCCAGCCGGAGGTGGCGCTTATTGACGGGGAGGAAGTCAATGCGTTGTTCGGTGCGCGGTTGCTCAGCCCCGACGCCGAAGGGCTGCACAAGGCAATGTTTCTTGGCCCGGTGTGCGTAGTGGCGGCGTTGCTGGGGTTTTCGCCCGCACAGGCTCGGGTGATCAGCGAGCTGACCGGGGATTTCGTCGCGTGCCTGTCGCCCCTCAGCGCTCAGGCACACCTGGACGCTGCCCATGCGGCGGCGGAACAGTTGCGTGGTTGTTTCATTGAGCTGCTGGACGACCCGGACAATCAAAGCGCCCTTCTTGCCGGTATCCGCCAGCGGTTTTCGGCAACCTCCGCCGACAGCGAAGCCCTGATTGCCAACCTCATCGGCCTGTTCTCCCAAACCTATGAAGCCACCGCCGGGCTGATCGGCAATGCGTTACTGGCGTTGATTCGACATCCGCAGTGGCTGAACGATTCGATCAACATTGACGACCTGTTGGCCGAAGTCCAGCGCTTCGATCCGCCGGTACAGAACACCCGTCGCTTCGTCGCCGCATCCTGTGAAATCGAGGGTATGAACTTCAATGCGGGCGATGTGATCCTGGTAATGCTGGCGTCGGCCAATCGCGATCCGCAGTTCAATGAGCAGCCTGATGCATTCATGCTTGAACGCCCGCAGCGACGCAGTTTCACCTTCGGTGCCGGTCGTCATCAATGCCCGGGGCAGGTGCTGGCCATGAGTATCGCCAGCGCCACGCTGAGGCAGATTCTGGCCTTGAAACCCGCGCTGGAGCACTTGACCTGGCGCTACCGCCCTTCCCTGAATGGCCGAATCCCGCTGTTCTCGTGAAGATCACGCCGGCGCATTTGTTACATCAGGTTAAGTGTGTAATGACTGGCAATGCGTTTATCGCGAGTGACTTTCTCCCTAGAGTCACTCTGATAAACGTCAGCGAGGCGCCATCGATGCAAACCCAACTGGACAAAGCCCTGAGCGCATTTGCGCGAGCAGACCTTCTGCAAGGCCCCACGCCCATTCAACGAGCCGAACGCCTCGAACAGCTGTTGGGCCTGGGCGCGCGGGGAATTCGCCTGTTTCTCAAGCGCGACGATCACATGTTGCTGGGTGGTGGCGGCAACAAACTGCGCAAACTCGAATTCCATATCGGGGCGGCGCAGCAGGCCGGCATTGATACGGTCATTACTGTCGGCGGCGTGCAGTCCAACCATGCGCGCCTGACCGCCGCAGCCTGCGCACGCCTGGGCATCGCCTGCGAATTGATCCTGACGCGCTCGGTCCCCAAGACTGATGTGGATTACGAACTCAACGGCAATGTGCTGCTCGACCAATTGTTTGGCGCGCAACTGCAAGTGCTGGCGGGAGGCACCGACTCGCTCGCCCGGGCCGAGGCTCGCGCGGCGCAACTTCGGGACGCGGGGCACAAGGTGCTGGTGATTCCCATGGGCGGCTCAACGCCCCTCGGCAGTCTCGGTTATGCGCGTTGCGCCGCAGAAATCACGCAGCAGGAGACGGTACTCGGCCTGCTCTTCAACCAAGTCGTGGTGCCCAACGGCAGCGCCGGCACCCACGCCGGGCTCGCGGCAGGCTTCCAGTTGCTGGACCGAGGGGCCTCGATGGTCAAGTCTTACTCGGTGTTGTCAGATAGGGAATCGTCAGCCGCCAGAACCCTGAAATTGACCCAGGATACGCTGGCATTACTCGGCGGCAATACCAGCGTACGACCCGAAGAGATCGTCGTTGACGGCAGTCAGTTGGGCGAAGGTTACGGTCTGCCTACCGAAGCCATGCAAGACGCCGTACGCCTGATGGCTCGCGCCGAAGGTCTGTTGATCGACCCGGTGTACTCCGGCAAGGCGTTTGCCGGGTTGGTGGCGGATCTCAAGCAAGAACGTTTTCGCGCCGGGGACAACGTGCTGTTTGTGATGACGGGCGGGACACCGGGGTTGTATGCGTACCGGGAGACGTTTCAGGGTTAGCCCCAATTCGCCGAACGCCTGATCGACCGCGTTATCGTTCATCGCCGGCAAGCCGGCTCCTACAACGCCCTTTGTAGGAGCCGGCTTGCCGGCGATGGCGGCATGACAACCAACATCGTTTTCGCGCGAACATCTAAGAACAAAACACCCAGCACCATTGCCAACAACTACGTCCGTTCAGGAAAGATCAATTGAGTCAATCTTGTAACAACAGGCATGTTTTCAGATCCGTCCTACAGCCAGGCATAGCCTTCACGAGATAACGTCCGCATCGCTTTCAAAGGATGTAACAAGGACGCTCATGTCTCGCAAAACAGACATTCCACGGATTCAAAACCCACCCTCAGGGGACGGACATCACGTCACCAGCCGGTATATGACCGCAACCGAACTGGCGGAGCGGGATGCCAGACAAAAATCTTATGACGACATGATGGCCCGCCAGCAGGCTTACGAAGATCGTATTGTCAGGCAACCTCTGCAGGAAAATCGACCCACTAAGGGTTGCGTGTTCACCAAAAGCTGCAACCTCCCGTACGGAGTAATCGACCACGACAACCCAGCGGGGTTTGTTCCTGTCGAGAAACTGGCTGACTACGGAAACTTCTCTCTTCTGGGTGGTCGCGAAAGGGACGCGGCAGGAAACATTCCTCTCAAAAAAATCAGCGGTAGTGCGTTACCTGGCTCTCTTGGAACGCTTCTCTTGGGCGGGGCTGGAACGGCTGGTTTCGGGACCACAGTTGCCGGTGGTACAGGGGTAATAACTGCTGGTGTTGCTGCCGGCGCGTTAGCGGGCGTCGTTGCACTGCTCTGGCCGTCCAGTCTTGGGGACAGTTCCCTATACTCAGAGGAACAGTTCAAGACACTCAAGGAAGGTCGTACACGTGTCCGCCTGCATGTAGAACAACAGGCCGATGGAATTTTAAAGGGCTATGGGTACAACACCCAGAAGCGCAGCGACTGGGAAATGATTCCCGTCGTGCAGTTCGTGGCTCAAGGCTCTCAACAGGTGGCTGACTTTGGCAACGGGACAACGCTGATATGGACACCTGCCGTAGACCCGTCCAGCAATTCGGGAATCCCACCGCTGGAAGGTGCTCCACAAGTCCCGCACATCTGGATTTATCCGCCTACGCCAGCCGCAGACAGCATCATCGTTAATCCGATCTACCCGCCTGAGTATAAGGATTTCATTCTTGTATTCCCGGCTGATTCTGGCATCAAGCCTCTTTACATCGTCTTAACCCTGGAGTTCGATGCAGCCAGTTACCATGGAAAAACGGATACCCCAGTGAAAAGCAAGGGACCCGCCAATGGACAGGAAGCGCTCGACAACTCAGTGCAGGTAAAACCTACATCGGCACGTCGGATTGGTGTTGATCCAGAAACCAAAGAATTTGTCGTCTTTGATCGTACGGGAGGGGACATTTACCACGGCCATGTCAGGCCTTGGGATAAACTCCATCAAGATATGAAAAATGCTCTGATCAAGGCTAAAAAAGCCGACAACAAAGGAAATATTCTGGGGGTTGAAAGGTGAGTCTTCTCTATCAAGATCCATCAATGAGCCACGACGAAGCGGTCAGTCTTCTTGATACCGGCTTAGAAACAAGTATTGTCACCGCGCTGATTTCCATTGGCTTGAATGAGCAGGATAGATTTTGGGCCCAGACCATTTGCTTGAAATATCTCGACAGTGGCAGCGAGCGAGTCGTGGCATCGGCTATCACGTCGCTCGGTCATATAGCCCGCAGACACGGAACATTGGATATGAACGCAGTGCTTCCCGCCCTCGATACTGCGAAAACAAAATTCCCGGCACTTGAAGCGACCGTTGCTGACACGCTAGATGATATTGAAACTTTCATCTGACTCGCTAAATAAAAACCGGAAATCCTCCCAGCAGAACATAAAACCTGCCATCACCTCTAATCTGGATGACAGGTTTGTGTTTTCAGGCCACAACCAACAAATCAATCATCCCGCGTCAAAACTTCCAGCAATTCAATCTCGAAAATCAGGTTCGAATTCGGCGGGATCGCCCCCATCGTGCGCTCGCCATAGCCCAGATGCGCCGGCACCAGCAATTTGCGCTTGCCACCGACCTGCATCCCCATGATCCCCTGATCCCAGCCTTTGATCACGCGTCCGGTACCGATCACGCACTGGAAAGGTTTGCCCCGGCTGTAGGAAGAATCGAACTCGCTACCGTCTTCCAGCCAGCCACGATACTGGGTGGTGATCAGCGCACCTTTGACGGCAGCTTTGCCGTCGCCCGCTTCAAGATCGATTACCTGCAGTTCATCATTCATCATGTTCACTCTATTGTTCACTCGCCCAATTGGACGTAACGGCGCCGTTTTCCCAGAAACGTGCGCGATTGGCAACCCATACGGCCTGTTTCTGCCACTAAGCGTGAACTAAGATATGCAGCACCTACCCTAGGGATCAAAACGCCATGACGGCAACCTCTGCATGATTCATGTCTGGACCGGCGCAGCCATTTGCGCGTTGCTGCTTGCCTTGATTATCGCGCTGATCTGTCGCGAGCGTTCGCTGCGAAAGCAGCTCGACGAATATCGCGTGCTCATCACCCACCTGTCCGAACGACAAAACATCCATCAGGACAGCGACGCCGAACGCTTCAAACGCAGCCAGTATTTCGCCCGAATCGGCACCTGGGACTGGGATGTCGACACCGATCGGCTCTACTGGTCGGACGCGATTTACGGCATGTTCGGCTTCAAGATCGGCGAAGTGACGCCCTCCTACGCCTTGTTTTGCGCCTGCGTGCATCCCGACGACCGGGTCAGGGTCCGGGCCGGTGAGCTGCGATGCCTGGAAACCGGCGAGAACCATGACGAGGAATACCGGGTCATCTGGCCCGACGGCACCATCCGCTGGTTGCGCGAGACCGGCAACGTGGTGAAAAACAACCACGATGAAACGATCAAGATGATGGGCGTGGTCCGCGACATCACCGAGGAAAAAGCCTCCGCCAGTTACCTGCAGCACCTGGCCCATTTCGACCCGTTGACCGGCCTGCCCAACCGGCTGGTGCTCGAAGAACGCCTGTCCGAGGCGCTGGAACAAGCCCGTATCACCGCCACCCGAGTAGCACTGGTGTTCGTCGACCTCAATGGTTTCAAGGCCATCAACGACCGTTACGGCCATGCCGCCGGCGACCGCGTACTCGTCACCACCGCCACGCGCCTGAAGCGAATCCTGCGCTCAACCGACACCGTCGCCCGCATCGGTGGCGACGAATTCGTGGTCATCCTCCAGGGCCTGCCGCAAGGCGGCAGTTTGCAAGACGAAGCCCGCAACATCTGCCAGAAAATCTTCGTCGAACTCTCTCCCCCCGTGACCATCGGCAACGACCAGCGCCACATCGGCACCAGCCTGGGCGTCGCGGTGTTCCCCGATCATGCGCCGAGCATGGACCGGTTGATTCATATTGCAGACTTGGCGATGTATGAAGCCAAGCGCAGCGGGAATAATCAGTATCGGTTGGGCACCGAGCCCCCGGTGCGGGTTCACAGCGAATAGGCTTTGACGCTCCACTGGCCGACATGAAGCTGCACGATCAACCTGACTTGGCCGAAAGCAGTCAAGCCTTGGGTTTTCCGTTAACATCCTGCGCAAAATCTCCTTCCGTGAACAAGGACATCACACCATGAGCACTAACAGCATCGTCTTGCTGGTCATTTTGGCCGTTCTGGTTCTAGGCATTCTGTACGTCATCGGGCTCTTCAATAGCCTGGTCGCCCGCCGCAATGAAATAGCAAATGCCTTCGCGCAGGTTGAGGTGCAACTCAAGCGCCGTTATGACCTGATCCCCAATCTGGTAGCAACCGCCAAAGGTTATCTGACCCATGAGCGCGAGACGCTCGAGGCCGTCATCGCCGCCCGCAACAACGCACTGGCCGGGCTCAAGGCCGCCCAGGCTCAACCGGGTGACGCGCGAAATATTGCGCAACTGAGTCTGGCCGATGGTGTACTCAGCAGCGCCATGGGGCGACTGAATGTCACCCTGGAAGCCTACCCGGAACTCCAGGCTTTGCAGGCCATGCAGCAACTCAGTGAAGAAATCAGCAGCACTGAAAACAAAGTGACTTTCGCGCGCCAAGTGTTCAACGACGCGGTGCTGACCTACAACAATCTCAAACAAAGCTTCCCCGCCGTGCTACTGGCCGCTCGCTTCGGCCATGCCGCCGATGCCACCCCGCTGGAATTCCCCGACACCGCGTCTATTCAACAAGCACCTCAGGTTTCCTTCTAAAACGCTTTGCCCACGGATGGTCCGATGAATTTTTTTGAGCAACAGCGCCAGGCCAAACACCGAACGGCGCTGCTCGTCCTATTGATGATCCTGTCGGTGCTAAGCCTGATCACCATTACCTGCCTCGCATTCAGTCTTGACCATGCGAATGACGGCAGCCGCAGATTGACCCTCAACTGGCAAGCCGTCGGGGTTGTGGCGCCGTTAATCATCGGCGTTGTTCTGCTGGGCAGTCTGGTCAAGTACGCAGAGCTCCGGGCCGGCGGTAAGGTCATCGCAGAAAAACTGGGCGGACGTCAGCTCAATCACGGCGGGCGAACGCTCGAAGAGCAACGCCTGATCAACATCGTCGAGGAAATGGCGCTTGCCTCAGGCATCGCTGTGCCGACGGTCTATCTGTTACCGGATGAGGGCATCAACGCCTTCGCGGCCGGGTTCACCCCCGAAGATGCAGTGATCGGCGTGACACAGGGTGCGATATCGCTGCTCACGCGAGAAGAGCTGCAAGGCGTGATTGCCCATGAGTTCAGCCATATCTACAACGGGGACATGCGTCTCAACATGCACATGCTGGCAATCATTAGCGGACTGCTGGTGCTCGGACTGGCGGGCAGCCTGATATTGGTCAAAGCGAGTCAGAGCAACCACCGTGACCAACGACTGAAACTGGCGGGTGTACTGATCGGCATTTTTTTGTGTATAGCCGGATTCGCCGGGAGTTTTTTTGGCAGTCTGATCAAGGCCGCCGTCAGCCGGCAACGTGAATTTCTGGCCGATGCCACGGCGGTGCAGTACACCCGAAATCCGCAAAGCATTGCCGGCGCACTGAAAAAGATTGGCGGCCATGCACAAGGTTCGCACATCAAGGCCGCCAGGGCGGGTGAGTTCAGTCATCTGTATTTCAATACTGGCGTGTCGTCGGCAATGGATCGTTTATTTGCAACCCATCCTGATTTGAGTGAGCGAATCCGGCGGATCGATGCGCAATGGGACGGCACTTTTCCTCACGTTGAAATCCCTCGTTCTCAACTAAAAAGGACCTGAATAAACATTGGGGGTTTCTGTTCATCGGCTTTGTTGCAGGTGAAATACGCAACAACGCGCCATCCATACAATCATTGCAGGCCTGGCTTGCGCCCGTCGTCTCAGCCTTTATCCTTGTACCCCCCGCCGTACCGAGTTCTGGAGTTTCCCCATGCCCCATGAAGGCAACCTGTTGCAAGCCGCTGTCGTGTTCCTGTTCGCGGCGGTGCTCACCGTTCCTTTAGCCAAGCGCCTGCAACTCGGGGCGGTGCTGGGTTATCTGTTTGCCGGGGTGATCATCGGGCCGTCGGTACTGGGGCTGATCGGCAACCCGCAAAGCGTCAGTCATATTTCCGAACTCGGCGTGGTGTTGCTGCTGTTTATCATCGGCCTGGAGCTGTCGCCGCGCCGCTTGTGGGTGATGCGCAAATCGGTGTTTGGCGTCGGTCTGGCGCAGGTGCTGCTGACCGGATCGGTGATTGGCGTGGTGGCGCTGTTCGTGTTTGGCCAGCCGTTGAACAGCGCGATTGTGCTGGGGCTGGGCCTGGCACTGTCCTCCACGGCCTTCGGCCTGCAAAGCCTGGCCGAACGCAAGGAATTGACCAGCCCCCATGGGCGTCTGGCATTCGCGATTTTGCTGTTCCAGGACATCGCAGCGATCCCGCTGATCGCCATGGTGCCGTTGCTGGCGGGCGGCGATCACACCACCACCGCGACCGAGGATTTGAACCACGGCTTGCGCGTTTTGGGCAGCATCGCCGTGGTGGTGATCGGCGGACGGTATCTGCTGCGACCGGTGTTCCGTGTGGTCGCCCGCACCGGTCTGCCGGAGGTTTCCACCGCCACCGCGTTGCTGGTGGTGATCGGCACGGCGTGGCTGATGGATCTGGTCGGCGTATCGATGGCACTGGGCGCGTTCCTCGCCGGTTTGCTGCTGGCGGATTCCGAATACCGCCACGAACTGGAAGCGCAGATCGAACCGTTCAAAGGCCTGCTGCTGGGGCTGTTTTTCATCAGCGTCGGCATGGGCGCGAATCTCAGCCTGCTGCTCAGCGCACCGATCACGGTGCTGGGCCTGACCCTGCTGCTGATCGCCATCAAGCTGCCGCTGCTGTTTGTCGTGGGGCGACTGGCTGGCGGTTTGGGCAAGGTCAGTGCGATTCGCCTCGGTATCGTACTGGCGGCGGGCGGTGAGTTTGCGTTTGTGGTGTTCAAGATCGGCCGCGACCAGGGTTTGTTCGAACCGCGCCTGTACGACCTGCTGGTGTTGACCATCACCCTGTCCATGGCGGTGACGCCGTTGTTGTTGCTGATCTGCGCGCGACTGGTCAGCCCCAAGGTGCAGCCGGTGGTGGTGCCGGAGAAATTCCGCGAGATCGACACCGACGAGCCGCGTGTGGTGATTGCCGGCATGGGCCGGATGGGGCAAATCGTCGCCCGTATCCTGCGCGCGCAGAACATCAAGTTCGTCGCCCTCGACACCTCGGTGGAAACCATCGAACTGTCGCGCAGCTTTGGCGGCGTGCCGGTGTTCTACGGCGACCCGATGCGCCCGGAAATCCTCAGCGCGGCCAAGATCGAGCACGCGGAATACTTCATCATCGCCACCGACGACCCGGACACGAACATCAAGACCGCCGAGGTGGTGCACCGGCTGTATCCGCACATCAAGATCATCGCCCGCGCCCGCAACCGTCAGCATGTGCACCGGTTGGTGGACCTGGGGGCCGAGGCGATTCGGGAAACCTATTATTCGAGCCTGGAAATGAGCCGACGCACGCTGGTGGGATTGGGCCTTACCCAGGCGCAGGCGGATGCGCGGATCAAGCGTTTCCAGCATCACGACGAGCAAGTGCTGGAAGCGCAGCATGCGGTGTATGACGATGCGGCGAAAGTGTTGCAGACCGCGCAGGAAGCCCGGGCGGAACTGGCGAAGCTGTTTGAGTCGGATCAGCTGGAAGAGCAATCCGCGAAGGGTTGAGGTGAATGTGAGGGCCTCACCGCGATGAGGCCCTCAAACTCAGCGAATAATCACCCGCCGATCCGCGTCAGGAACACCCGCGTCACCCGCCGTTCCTCAACCGCCATCACCGTCATGCGCCAGCCTTCCCACTCATGGCTGTCGCCAATCATCGGCAGTCGATCCAGCATGCTCATCACCAGCCCCGCCAAGGTCTGATAGTCCTCGGTCGGTTCTACGGCGAACCCGGTCCGCTGGCGAACCCGCATCAGGTTCAACGCACCATTGACCCTGAACCCACCCGGCTCTTCCACCACGTCCGGCCCCTCGATTTCGCTGGCGTCGGGCAACTCGCCGGCAATCGATTCGAGAATGTCGGTCATGGTCAGCACGCCAACGAAGTCACCGAACTCATTGACCACAAAGGCGATGTGCGTCGAGGCCTGGCGCATCTGTTCCAGGGCATTGAGGATCGAATAACTGTCCAGCAAGTTGATGGTCTTGCGCGCCAGATGCTCAAGGTCCGGCTCGTTGCCGGCCAGGTATTCCTTGAGCAATTCCTTTTTGTGCACGAAGCCCAGCGGCTCATCCACCGCGCCGTCGCGTATCAACGGCAGGCGCGAGTAGGACGAATGCATCAGCCGTGTACGAATGGCTTCTGCGTCGTCGGACAGGTCGATGTGATCGACGTCGGCGCGGACCGTCATCAACGTGCGAATCGGGCGCTCGGCCAGTTGCAGCACGCCGCTGATCATCACCCGCTCACGACGGTCGAACAGCTCTTCGCTAGGCGCCTCGCCGTTGTCGAGCATGTCGGCAATCTCTTCGCCGACCTCTTCCACCGCCAGTTTGCGCCCCCCCAGCAAACGCAAGACCGCATGGGCCGTGCGCTCGCGCATCGGTCGCAGGCCCTGCATGGACTTTTTGCGGCGCGCCCGGGCGATCTGGTTGAACAGCTCGATCAGGATCGAGAAACCAATGGCCGCGTACAGGTAGCCCTTCGGAATATGGAAGCCCAGGCCTTCAGCGGTCAGCGCGAAGCCGATCATCATCAGGAAGCCCAGGCACAGCATGATCACCGTAGGGTGTGCGTTGACGAAACGGGTCAGCGGCTTGCTGGCGACAATCATCAGACCGATGGAGATGATCACCGCGATCATCATGACCGCCAGCTCATCGACCATGCCCACGGCGGTAATCACCGCGTCGAGGGAGAACACCGCGTCGAGCACCACGATCTGCGCGACGATCGGCCAGAACAGCGCGTAAGCCGTGTTGGACGAGCGCTGGCCAACATGGCCTTCAAGTCGCTCGTGCAATTCCATCGTCGCTTTGAACAACAGGAACACACCACCGAACAACATGATCAGGTCACGGCCGGAGAAACTGTGCTCGAACACCTCGAACAGTGGCTGGGTCAGGGTCACCAGCCAGGAAATACTCGCCAGCAGGCCCAGGCGCATCAGCAAGGCCAGGGACAAACCGATGATTCGTGCACGGTCACGCTGCTCGGGCGGCAGCTTGTCCGCCAGGATCGCGATAAACACCAGGTTATCGATGCCGAGCACCAGCTCCAGTACGATCAACGTCAACAGGCCCAGCCACGCGGTGGGGTCAGCTATCCATTCCATAAAAACGTCTCGATCTCTTCAGTGAATTCAGAATGCCGGGCACGGCAAGGCGCGGCGCAGAGGCCGTGGAGCTGCAATGACAAGGGTGTTCGGAAGGCGAAAGACCGGGTGTTTCGCGTGTATCAGGCGCGCACGATGGCGCTGAAGGGAAGGATAACTGGGGGGCTCCGAGAGGGTGTTCATGCAAGTCCTGAAAGGAAAAAGGCCTTGGAGCGTACAGGTGAAAGCGACTTTTCCTACAGCCAGAAATCATTACAAAATCTGTAGAAGGCTGCGATCTTTTAACGGTTTTTCACCCGTTCGATATACCGCACCACCGCCGCTGACTTCTCAAACCGCCGATAAACCAACGACAGCCACGAGCTCGCCTCACACCCTTTGATCGACCGGTAAACCACACCGGGCAACCCGACGTGCCCGACCACCGACTCCGGCACCACCGCCACGCCCTGCCCCAGCGACACCAGCGCCAGCACCGCCACCAGCCCGCCGGGTTGCGCCCCGAGTTTCGGCGCAAACCCGCCCTCGGCGGCGACTTGCAAGGTGCCGCTGATCTGCTCTGGCAGAATGAACGTCTCACCCTGCAAATGCTCCGGGCCGATCTCGGTCAAACGGCACAGCCACGACTCGCTCGACAGCGCCAGCACAAAACCTTCCGCGTCGAGGCGAATGGCTTCCAGCCCCTCGGGCAACGTCATGGGTGAACGCACATAACCGATATCGAACCGGCCTTCGAGGACCATCGCCGGCAAGCTCGCCATCGGGCTTTCGCGCACGTTGAGGCTGACGTCCGGGCATTCGCGGCTGAACGCCTGCACCTGCTTTTGCAGCAGGCCCGAGTACACCGCAGAAGCCACGTAACCCAGCTCGATATGACCGATATCCCCTCGCCCGGCGCGCTGGGCGTTGCGTTGGGCGTACTCGAATTGCCGCACCGTCGCCTCGGCTTCAATCAGCAGTGCGGCGCCGGCTTCGGTCAGGCTGACTTCACGGGTCTGGCGCACGAACAGTCGCGTGCCGAGTTCGTTCTCCATGTCCTGGATCTGTCGAGTCAGGGTCGGCGGTGCGATACCGAGTTGTTCGGCAGCACGCGTGAAGTTGCCTTGCCGGGCAACGGCCAGAAAGTAGCGGAAATGCCGTATGTCCATGGGCGCATTAGCTCAAAGGTAATGAAGTGCCGGTTTTCGGCTAACGAAGCCGGCATGCGGTCGCGATAAGCTCATTCGGCAATCACAGTAGAGAGCCCACAGCATGTACGTCAAACCCCTTTTCGCCGTTACAGAAAGCAGCCTTGTGCAAAAGGCAATCCGCTCATGAGCCGCGTCAATCCGCGCCTCACATTGCTGACCGCCTCTGGCGTGTGTTCGTTGATCGTCCTCGATACCAACATCGTCGCCGTCACCCTGCCGACGATCGCCCGGGACCTGGGCGCCAATTTTGCCGACATCGAATGGGTGGTCAGCGCCTACATGCTCGCCTTCGCCGCCCTGTTGCTGCCGGCGGGCAGCATCGCCGACCGCTTCGGCCGGCAGAAAACCCTGCTCTGCGGCCTGGGCATTTTCATTTTGGCGTCCATCGGTTGCGGCGCTGCGCCCAACGCGTTGTTCCTCGACATCGCACGGGCGATCAAGGGGGTCGGCGCGGCGTTGCTGCTGACCTCGGCCCTGGCCTCTATCGGCCATACGTTTCACGATGAAGTGGAACGGGCCAAAGCCTGGGCGTTCTGGGGCGCGTGCATGGGCGTGGCGATGACCGCCGCGCCGACCGTCGGCGGCTTGATCACTGAATTCATTGGCTGGCGCTGGATCTTCTACCTCAATTTGCCAGTGGGCCTGTTTCTGATGGTCATGGTCTGGCGTGCGGTGCCGGAATCCCGCGCCCCTCAATCCGCACGCCTCGATCCGTGGGGCAGCCTGGCGTTCAGTGGCAGTTTGTTGTGCCTGATCTGGGGTCTGATCGAGGCCAACCGGATCGGCTGGAACAACCCGATCACTTACGCCCGACTGATCGGCGGTGCGCTGTTACTGGGGTTGTTCGTCGTGATCGAGCGGATGCAGCGGCGGCCGATGGTCGACCTGCAATTGTTCAAACATCCGCGCTTCATCGGCGCGCTGCTGGGGATGTTTGCCTACGCCGGCTGCGCGCAGGTGATGATGACGTTGCTGCCGTTTTATCTGCAAAACGGCCTGGGTTTCTCGGCCATCGCCTCGGGGTTGGGCATGTTGCCGTTTGCCCTGACCATGTTGATTTGCCCGCGTATCGGCGTGCGCCTGGCCAGTCGGTTTGCCCCGGCCACGTTGATGGCGGCCGGTTTGACCCTGGTCGGCAGCGGCAATCTGCTCAGTGCCTGGGCGGTCAGCAGCGGCGGTTACCTGCCTTTTGCCCTGGCGATTGCCGTCACCGGCGCGGGGGCCGGGCTGCTCAACGGCGACACGCAGAAAAACATCATGGCCTGCGTGCCCAGGGAACGCACCGGGATGGCCTCGGGCATGAGCACCACCATGCGTTTCAGTGCGATCGTGCTGGCGATCGGCGTATACGGCGCGTTGCTGTCCAGCCATGCCGAACAGTTGTTGCGCGCAGATTTGTCGGCACAAGGCGCGCAATGGCTCGCCCAGACTCAGGGCATCGCGTCGCGGGTGGTGGCCGGTGACATGCCGGCAGCGCTGGACCTGTTGCCGGAAGCCGCGCGCAGCGTGGTCGAACCGTTGGCCCGACAGGCGTTTGTCGGCGGCTTCAGTCTCTTGTTGTTGGTCGCCGGATTACTCGCATTGCTGGGGGCGCTGGTGGTGGGCACGCTGATGCGCAATCCGATTCCCGCCCCATCGGCTGCCGCCATCAGCGCGAAGGCTTGAACGGCGCCAGAGCCAATTCACCAAATTTCATCCCGGTCTCGTTTTCCTGCTTGACATTAAAGTGAGCTTTAAGCTTAGCCTCTGTTCTCCACTGATGAGGAGTCAAGCATGTCGCCCTTCCAAGCGTTGAATTTGCCCAACGGCCAGACAATCGGCAATCGCATTGCCAAAGCGGCGATGGAAGAGAACCTTGCCGACACCGGGCAGGCGCCGTCCGATGCACTGTTTCGCTTGTACCAGGCCTGGGCCGGGGGCGAAGCCGGGTTGTTGCTGACGGGCAATGTGATGATCGACCGCCGCGCCATGACCGGCCCCGGTGGCGTGGTGCTGGAAGATGAACGCGACATGGAACGCTTTCGCCAATGGGCAACGATTGGCCGCTCCGGTGGCGCGCAATTCTGGATGCAGCTCAATCATCCGGGGCGCCAGACCATGGCCAACCTCGGCCAGCAAGCGTGGGCGCCCTCGGCAGTGGCACTGGATCTCGGTTCATTTTCCAAGATGTTTGCCGAACCCAAACCGATGTCCGAGGGCGATATCGCCGAGGTAATCACGCGCTTCGCCACCAGCGCTGCCCTCGCCGAAAAGGCCGGTTTCACCGGCGTGCAGATTCATGCGGCGCACGGTTACCTGATCAGCCAGTTCCTGTCGCCATTGACCAATCGCCGCACCGACCGCTGGGGCGGATCCCTGGAAAATCGCGCACGCTTGTTGCTCGACGTGATCAGCGCCGTTCGCCAGGCCGTATCACCGAAATTCTGCGTCTCGGTAAAACTCAACTCGGCCGACTTCCAGCGCGGTGGCTTCGACGCCGACGATGCCCGCCAAGTGATCCAGTGGCTCAACGATCAGCCAATCGATTTGCTTGAGTTGTCGGGCGGCAGCTACGAAGCACCGGCCATGCAGGGCGAGGCACGCGATGGCCGGACCCTGGCGCGGGAAGCGTACTTTCTGGAAATGGCCGGCGAACTGGCGAGCGTGGCGCGTATGCCGGTGATGGTGACCGGCGGGATTCGGCGCTTGGCGATCGTCGAACAAGTGCTCGACAGCGGCATCGCCATGGCCGGCATCGGCACCGCGCTGGCCCTCGAACCGCAGTTGGTCAAACACTGGCGCGAAGGCCGGAACAGCCATCCGCAACTGCCGCCGATCCAGTGGAAACGCAAACCGTTGGCCTCGCTGGCGAGCATGGCTGTGGTGAAATTCCAGCTCCAGCGCCTGAGCCGTGGCCGCAAGCCCCGGCCGGAGGTGTCGGCAGTCTGGGCGCTGATCCTTGACCGTTTGTACATTGGCCGGCGTACGCGGCAGTACCGACAGGCGATGGGGAAGTAATCGGGGGGAAGTTCAAAGTTCCACTGACGCGGGGAGACCGTGTCGCCCCCATCGCCGGCAAGCCGGTCTCGCTCCCACATTTGGTCGGTGGCGTACACAAATCCCATGTGGGAGCGAGCCTGCTCGCGATGGGGCCATTGGATACACTGATTTACCGTCCGGAGAATCGCAGTCGCGACAGCTGCCGCAAATCCCCCGCCAGGTAATAATCATCAGTCCAGCTGTCATCCGCCTTCAACGGCTGCACCTGTTTGAGCGCGAGCTTCTTGGCGAAGTAGCGAAAGCGGTAATGCTCGTAGAACCGCAGCAACTCCAAACCATAACGATCAGCCAGATCGGTATCGCCGCGCACGATCAGGTAGTTCTCATCGTTGCCGTTGCTGGCCGCAGCGCTGAGGTTGTGGCTGCCGCTGATGATCGTCGGCGCATCACTGGTGAAGTCGGTGACCACGGCTTTGGTGTGCACCAGCAAGTTGCCCTTCTGGCCCTTCATGTTCTCTCGAAGCCAGCCCTCCAGCCCGGTGTTGAGCAGCGCAGTCGCGGCAAATTCGGCGCTGCGATCAGCGTGAAAACCGGTGATGCGGCTGGCGGTGTTTTGCAGGCCGTAACGCAAAATGTCGTCGTGGGGCTGGCCGAGCAGCGCGTTGAGAATGTCATCGGGCAAGGCGAACGCCGTGACAAACAGCACGTCCTTTTTCGCGGCGTTGATGATCTCGACAAACGCCCGCAAATCACCCTGCCCCGAACGCGGTGAGAACCCGGCGAACAACGGTTGCTGCGGGTCTATCGGGTTGTGTTGCGTGATCCATTGCCGGGTGGCGCCGACGTCGTCCGGTGTCGCCCAGACTTGCTCGAAGGTCTGCAGATAGCTGGCGCTGATGCGCGCGTCGTCCAGCACATGCACCACGTTGGCCTGTCGATAAACGCCATTGGGCGTGAAGTTGGTGCTGCCGCACAGCACCGCTTCAGGCTGAAGCTGCCCGGCGGCATCGACCCGGCTCAGCACCATGAATTTATTGTGGAAGATGTTATGGGTGACACGCCCGCGCTTGTTCGCCGCCGGGATTTTTTCCAGGCTGGCCTGGTTGATGATCGTGTCGTCATCGTCCGGTTGTGCGTGATACAGCACGCGAACCTTCACACCCCGTTCGAACGCCGCGTTGACGGCATCGACGATCACCTGCAACTCGTACTCGTAAATGGCAATGTCCAGCGCCCACTGACCATCCACCGCCCGTTCGATAAACCCCAGCAGGCGCCCGAGCAAACCGTTTTCCAGCCACTGGCGCGGCGCATCGGGCCAGGCCTCGATGGGCAGGTTCTTGTTGGCGCTGATCAACGCGTCGAGGTCGGGAAACTTGCGCTGGAATGCCTGACTGGCGGCCACCGCGCGGTTGAAAATCACACTCTGATTGTGCGGCAGGCCGTTGTCGGACGTGACGGTTACCTCCAGAAATTCGCCCAGCTGCGGTGCATCGGCGCTGCCATAGGCGAGGTGGATTCGGTAATGGATCGTCATCCCCGGATTGACCGCGTAATCGGCCCAGCGAAATTTCTGCAACGGCGCGAGGTCGCTCGGGGTGGCGTGAAACTGCGGGAACGTATGAGCCTTGCCGGGGAACGTCAGGCTATTGAACAGGAACAACCAGGGCTTGCTGCCTTGCTGTTTTTCGATGGCGAAACCCAGCAGGCCTTTGCGGCGGGATTCGGCCAGGTCCATGGCCAGCAGCACGCCGTTGGTGCCGGCGTAGGCTTTGACGCGGAAATCGTCCTGACTGTTTGTGGCTAGAACACGCATGCTTCACTCCTGTGAATGGCTTGCCTGGATAGCATAGGGCAGCGCTGCAGATTAACCGGATTATCCGGAACCGAGGTGATGCCTTCGCGGGCAAGCCTCGCTCCTACAGGTTACGCATTGTCCCTGTAGGAGCGAGGCTTGCCCGCGAAGAGGCCAGCACAG
>NZ_JAGYFX010000055.1:0-40875 GCF_019946615.1 Pseudomonas sp. BF-R-01 | reverse complement strand
GGGCAACCCGGCATGGATGCCGGGTTAGCCGCCCCCGGCCAGGGATGGCCGATGGCGGCGGGCCCACGGAGCAGGACCGGAGCGAGGGCATGGCGAGCATTAGCGAGCCACCGAGCGAAAGGGGCAAGAGCGCTTTGGTTACTTTGGGGCTTTTCCAAAGTGACTCGCCGTAAGGGCGAAACCAATACCAGCCATCACAAAAAAAACGGATATACCCCCAACCTAACCCCCAACCAAGCGCAAAGCCAAAGCCTTGGCCTGACTAGCCACGTCAGTCACTGCCGTACTCTCCCACCACATCCCCCGCAACGGCGGCCCCATGGCAAACAGTCGACTCGCAACCTGCCCATCACCACCCAGCACCGCGCCATCAACCGCCGCCGCAATCCCCAGCGCCAACGGCCCCGGCCGCACCAACCCACGGGCCAACAGCTGCTGCGGCAACGGTCGCGCCACCCGTCGCCAGTCATACTCAATGCCACTGGAATTGATCAACGCCGCGCCACTGACGACAACCGTTTGCCCTTCACCACGTCGACGAATACGGATACTCACACCACCCGAAGCCGGCTCCAGCCCTTTGAACGAAGCCGCCTGAATCCGCAACCGCCCTTCCCCGTGCAATCGCGCAACCAACTGCGCACTCAACGGCGGCGACCGGTGATGATGACTTTCCCACCACGGCCGCACATGCCGCACAAACTGCCGACGCTGCCCATCCGTCGCCTGACTCCACAACCGACCGATATGCGCCCGCACCGTATCCAGTGGCGCCTGCCAGTCGACACCCTGCGCAATGGCATCCCGACAATGCCGACGCAGTGCTCGCACCAACTGTCGCGGCGTACGAATGCTGTGATCCTCGGCAAGAAAATCCACCCACGCCGGTGGTTGTCGACGCACGTGCGGCAGCAAGCCATGCCGGGAAAACACTTCGATCGGCCCGCGATGCCCGGCCTGTTCCAGCGACACCACGGCATCGACCATGGTCAGGCCCGAACCGATGATCAACACTGTCGATTGCGGATCCAGCTCACGCATCGCGGCAACATCCCAGGGATCAAGCGCCGCAGCGTTCAAGCCACTGGACTCGGTCTGTGGCGTGCGCGCAGCCGGAAACATCCCGGTCGCCAGCACCGCATAAGCGCCCCGCAACCGCTGGCCGTCACTCAAGCTCAGCCGCACCGAATCATCCAGCGTCTGCAAGTCCACCACCTCGGCCCGCACATGCTCGACCGTCGAGCCATTCAACGCCCCCAGCGCTTGCGCTTCGGCCAACCGTTGCTGCACGTACAACCCGAAAATCCCCCGGGGCGGAAATAGCTCGCTGACCGGCACATGCTGCTCATCGGACTCCGGCCAGCCACCGCCAGCGATGTACCCGGTCAGCCATTGAGTCAAATCGTCGGCGTTGTCCGGGTCGACGCTCATGCGCGCCGCGTTGCCGTTGAGCGTATGGCCCAACTCGACCGCGCTGTAGGCCTCGCCCCGTCCAAGTTCTGCCCGGGGTTCGATCACCAGCAACGAGCGTTTACCGGGCAGGCGCAACAACTGCGCCGCCAGCATCGCGCCGCTGAGGCCACCGCCGACGATCAGGATGTCCGCGTGGCGGATGGCGTCGGTCGCCTGTCCGCGTTGGGTTTCAGTCATGGCGTTCTCACTGCTCAGTGTTTACCTAGATAAAAGTCATGCAGATCGCCCCGCGCCAACAGCGACTCGCTGCTGCCGGACAACACCACCCGGCCGGTGTCGAGGACATAGGCCTGTGAGGCGTACTTGAGCGCCACATTAATGTTTTGCTCGGCAATCAGAAAGCTCACCTGCTCGTCGCGATTGAGCTGGGCGACGATCTCGAAAATCTCCTGGACGATAATAGGCGCCAAACCCATGGAAGGTTCATCAAGCAGTACCAAAGTAGGACGTGTCATCAACGCCCGGCCGATGGCGACCATCTGCTGCTCGCCACCGGACGTCAGCCCGGCCTGGGTCTTGCGCTTGGTTTTCAGGCGCGGGAACCAGGCGTAAATCCGCTCCAGATCCCGGGCCAGCTCCTGGCGGTTCAAGCCGCGCACGAAGCCGCCACTGCGCAGGTTGTCTTCGACCGTCAACTGCGGGAACACGTGGCGACCTTCCAGCACGTGCACCATTCCTTGGCGCACCCGCAGACTGGGATCGACACCCGCCGTATCGCGGCCGAGAAACTCGATCGTGCCGCGACTGACTTGCGCCCGCTCGGCCCGCACCAACCCGGAAATCGCCTTCAGCGTGGTGCTTTTTCCCGCGCCGTTGGCACCGAGCAACGCGACGATGCCGCCCTTGGGCACCGTCAGCGAAACCCCGGCCACGGCCAGGATCGCGCCGTCGTAGATCACCTCGATGTCGTTGACTCGCAACAGGTCATTGGCGGCAGTGTCGCTGGCGGCTTGGCTCATGGTTTATTCATCCCCAGTGCAGGTGCGTGGCGTCAGGCCTTTTTCCTTGGCGAACGCGGCGGATTTTTCATCGATCAACGGCCGCAACAAGGCACGGTCGGCGGCGATCCAGTCGCTGATCAGCGTCCAGTTCGCGCCGTCCCACTGCTGCACCCGCGCCGAACCGCCGCCCTCGTGATCCTTGCAGGACAATTTGAGGTTTTGCATCAGGCCGAAATAGCCCATGTCCTTGAGCCGCGCATCGTCGATGTTCAAGTGTTCCAGCCCCCAGCGGCCTTCTTCGCCGTTCAACGGACGCTTGCCGAATTTTCCTTGCGCAGTACGGATCGCTTCCACCATGACTGCGGCATTCACCAGCCCGGAGTTGTAGTAGACGCTGCCGAAATTCTTCAGGTCCTTGAGGTCGCTCTTGCCCTTGTCGAGGATGAATTGCTTGAGGCGTTTGTGGATCTCGAAATCAGCGCCAGCGGGGTATGGCGTCAGCGCCAGATAACCCTTCGCGGCGGCGCCTGCGGGCAACACGTCTTCGCTGGAGCTGGCCCAGATGTCGCCGACGATGTGGTCCACCGGGAAGCCGAAGCGTGCGGCGGTTTTAACCGCGACCGGCGTCGACACGCCCCAGGTGCGCAGGAACACCCAGTCCGGGTTGACCTGGCGAATCTGCCGCCATTGCGCCGATTGCTCGTTACCCGGATCGGCCACCGGAATCTGGATGTTCTCGAAGCCGTATTTCTCCGCCAACAGTTTCAGCGGGCCGAGGGTTTCCCGGCCATACGCGGAGTCGTGATAGACCGTGGCAATCTTCTTGCCCTTGAGTTTGTCGAAACCGCCCTCGCGCTGAGCGATGTAATTGATCAGGCTCGACGCCTCGCTGTAGAAGGTCAGCATCACCGGGAAGTTGTACGGGAACACCGTGCCGTCGGTGGCTTCGGTACGCCCGTAGCCGAGGGTAATCAGCGGGATCTTGTCGACTTCCGCGCGCTCGCTCAGCGCATAGGCCGCCGGCGCGCCGTTGGGTGAATAGATCGCCACTGGCGCGCCATCCAGGCCCTTCTTGAAGCGCTCATAGCACTCGATGCCCTTCTCCGCCGTCCACTCGGTTTCGCATTCCTGCCACACCAGTTTGACGCCGTTGATTCCGCCTTCCACGTCGTTGATGTAGTTCAGGTAATCGAGCATCCCGGCCCACACCTGCACGCCGCTGGAGGCGTAGGCGCCGACGCGATAGGTGGCCAACGGGAAGAATTGCTGGTCGGCCGAGGCCTGGACCACCGGCACTGCACTGCTGAAAACGGCCAGCGTCAAAGCGGCGCCGACCAACGAACGTTTCAAGGATGCACGCATGTTGTCTCTCTATCTAATAATGGAAAGGATTCAGAAGCGCAGCGGCCAGTGACTCAGCCGTTCACGAAGGTTGCCCAGCAGGCGGATCAGGCCTTCCGGTTCCTTGATCAGGAACAGGATGATCAGCACGCCGAAGATGATTTTTTGCAGGTTCTGCAACTGCCCGGCGTCCACCGAACCACCGAACAAGGCTTGTCCGGCGTGGCTGAGCAGGATCGGCAACAGGCTGATGAACGCCGCGCCGACGAAGTTGCCGGCGATGCTGCCCATGCCGCCGATAATGATGATGAACAGGATCTGGAACGACCGGTTGATATCGAAACTGCTGGCGCTGGCAGTACCCAGGTAGGCGAAGGCCCACAGCGCACCGGCGATGCCGAGGTAGAACGAACTGACGGCGAACGCCAGGTGTTTGTAGCGCACCACCGGAATGCCGATTACCGCTGCGGCGGTGTCCATGTCGCGGATCGCCATCCAGTTGCGGCCGATCTGGCTTTTCACCAGATTCACCGCCACCCAGGTCAGCAACAATACGATGGTCAGGGTCAGCAGATAACGACCGAGTGGCGTATTCAGGTCGTGGCCGAACAGCGCCAGTTTCGGCGCGGAAATGGTCCCGGACGAACCGTAGTTGTAGAACCAGGGGAATTTGACGAACAGCCACTCCAGGAAAAACTGCGCCGCCAGCGTGGTGACCATCAGGTAAAAGCCTTTGATCCGCGAGCTCGGCAGGCCGAAAACAAACCCCACCACCGCGCTGATCAGCCCGCCGCCGAGCAGCGCGACGGGCAAGCCCAGTTCAGGCAAGCGCAGCAAAAATCCATACGTGGCAAACGCCCCGACCGCCATGAACCCGGCCGCGCCGACCGAGGTCTGGCCGGTGTAACCGGTGAGCAGATTCAGGCCGAGCCCGGCCAGGGACAGCACCAGAAACGGGATCAGGATTGCGTTCAGCCAATAGTCGTTGCCGGTCAGCGGCACGATCACGAAAGCGATCAACAACAAAGCGAGCAATCCGAACGGTATACGACGCTGGATCAACACCGACGGCGCGGTTTCGCGGGCAAGGGAAATGGTCATGGGTTCAGACTCGCTCGATGGCGCGCTCGCCGAACAGGCCGGCGGGACGGATGTACAGGAAGGCCAAAGCCAGGACATAGGCGAACCACGGGGTGATGCCGCCGCCGATCAGCGGACCGACGTAGACCTCGGCGATGTTCTCCGCCGCGCCGACAATCAGTCCGCCGACGATGGCCCCGCCAATCGAGGTGAAGCCACCGATGATCAGCACCGGCAACGCTTTGAGCACCACCAGCGACAGCGAAAACTGCACCCCTTGGCGAGCGCCCCAAAGCAGTCCCGCCACCAACCCGACAACCCCGGCCACGGCCCAGACGATCTGCCAGATCCGGTTGAGGTTGATGCCGATCGACAACGCGGCGGTGGTGTCATCCGCCACCGCCCGCAACGACACGCCGATGCGGGTCTTGTTGAACAGCAACGCCAGCACCGTCACCAACACAATGGCCGCCGCCGCGGCGATCAGGTCGAACTGGCTGACCATCATCCCGCCGATGAACACCGGCACGTCGTCTATCCCTAAGTCCAGCGCCCGCACTTGCGAGCCCATCAAGCCTTGTGCCAGGCCTTCGATGATGAAGGACAGCCCAAGCGTGGCCATGAACAAGGTGATCTGCGAGCGATTGACCAATGGCCGCAGCACCAGCCGTTCGATCAGCAACGCGCCGATGATCATCACCACCACGGTCAGCAACAACGCCAGGGCAAACGGCACGCCCTGATCGTGCAGGCTGACGAAGGTCAGCGCGGCGAACAACAGCATCGCGCCCTGGGCAAAATTGAACACGCCGCTGGCCTTGTAGATCAGCACGAAGCCGATAGCGACCAGCGAATACATGGTCCCGGCGAGCAAGCCGCCGAGCAGGGTTTCGAAGAAAAATGTCATCAGTGCACCACTCCCAGATACGCCGCGATCACTTCGGGATCGGCCTGCACTTCGGCCGGCGTGCCGTCGCCGACCTTGCGCCCGTAATCGAGGACCACGACGTGGTCGGACAGGCCCATGACCACGCTCATGTCGTGCTCGATCAACACCACCGTGGTGCCAAGGTCGCGGTTGATGTCGGCGATGAAACGGGCCATTTCCTGTTTCTCTTCGGCGTTCATTCCGGCCATCGGCTCATCCAGCAGCAACAGGCGCGGGCCGGCGATCAAGGCGCGGCCGAGCTCTACGCGTTTTTGCAGGCCGTAGGACAGATTGCCCACCGACACATCGCGATGCGCCTGCAGCTCAAGGAATTCGAGAATGCCCTGGGCTTGTTGGCGGAAAACTTCCGCCTCGCGGCGTGCTCGCGGCAGGTTGAGTGCCTGTTCGATGAAGCTGCTGCGCAAGTGCCGCGACAGGCCGGTGAGGATGTTGTCGATCACGCTCATTTTCTTGAACAACGCGTTGTTCTGGAACGTGCGGCCAATGCCTCGGCGCGCAGCGGTCAACGGGTCGATGCGTTTGAACGGCTGTTGCTCGAAGACAATTGAACCGGCGTCGAAGCGGTACACGCCGTTCAGCACGTTGAGCAGCGAACTCTTGCCCGCGCCGTTGGGGCCGATCAGCGCGCAGATCTCGCCCCGACGCACGTCGAAGGACAGCTCGTTGATCGCTTTCACGCCTTTGAAGGACAGGGAAATGCCGCTGACTTGCAGGATGGAATCGGTCGAAGTCATGCGATGTCCCGTTTGAATTCAGTGAGCCAGGTTGGCGCGGCTTTCACCTCAGGCGTGCGCGTGGCTTGCCAGATGTAATGCAGGTTGTGAAAACCGAGCAGTCGCCGAACGCGGTTCTTGATCAGGCGTTGCAGGCCTTTTTCCGGGTGAGCGATGGCCCACTCGCAAAGACGTCGACGCCAGGTGCCTTGCGCGGCGAGGCGGCTGTCGATTTCCTCGGCCAGCAGTTGCAGGCGTTCGGCCGACAACAGCAACCCCGATGGCGCCACCTCACGCCGGTCGCGACTGGCACTGCCGGGGCTTTCCGGGAAAGCCAGGGATTGGCCGCTGCTCAGCCATTGCTCAAGCAACACCGTCAGGCCGGCCTGCCATTGCGTGCCCTCTTCGCTCCACAGTTGCGCGCTCTGGCGCCAACGGTTGAGGCGCTGCGGAGTGTCCACCGGGCCAAGCAGGTCGTTGAAGTTGAGCAGCGTTTGGCCCTGATTGAGCCACAGTTGCCGGGTCTGCCGGCCCTGAACGAAGGCGTGCGTGGGCCCGCTGCGCCAGAGGGTTTTGTGCAGGGATTCGGGGTCGAGGTTGTCCGGCAGGGTCAGCAATTGCCCGCCAATGTGTTGTGCGGCCAGGGCCAGCAGCAACAGATTCGGTTCGAACGCACCGCTGAGGGCCAACCTCGAATCTTCGGTAAAACCTTGTTGGCGCAAGCCGTCGGCCAAACGCTCGACATCGCGCAGGGCATCGATCCAGCGCAAGACAAACCACTGGCCGTGGCGCTTGTGACGCAGCGCCGGCTGCAACGGACTGACCTGCGCCCAGTGACGCAATTGCTCCAGCGCCGTGGGCAGCTCGACCCGCCACTCGGCGGTGTCCGCGAGGGGCGGACGTTTGAGTTCATGCACGCTCATGGGTTGACCTCCTGTTCATGGGCAAAAGCGTGCGGTGGTCCGCTGGGCCAAAAAATCTCTAAATCACCACCATCCCCTGTAGGAGCCGGCTCGCCGGCGATAGCGGCGTGACAGCCGACACCAATGCTGGATGTACCGGCCTCTTCGCGGGCAAGCCTCGCTCCTACAGGGTTTTGTGTCGTCCACGGAAATCACCGGCAACACGAATCCTGTAGGAGCCGGCTTGCCGGCGATGGCGGCGTGACAGCCGACATCAATGCTGGATGTGCCGGCCCCTTCGCGAGCAGGCTCGCTCCCACAGGTTTCGTGTCGCCAGCGATATTTGTGCACGACACAAAACCCTGTAGGAGCCGGCTTGCTGGCGATAGCGGCGTGACAGCCGACATCAATGCTGGATGTACCGGCCTCTTCGCGGGCAAGCCACGCTCCTACAGGGTTTTGTGTCGTCCACGGAAATCACCGGCAACACGAATCCTGTAGGAGCCGGCTTGCCGGCGATGGCGTCTAGGCAGACACCACTTTCTTCCCCTGCTGCCGCAACCCCGCCAAATCCCGATACCCCGCGCCCGGATGTATCTCCGGCAACCGCGCGCCCTCCCCGAACAACTTCTCGCGCAAGGTCCCCGGTGCGTACTCGGTCTTGTAGACCCCACGCTTCTGCAACTCCGGCACCAGCAGTTCCACGGCGTCGATAAAGGTTTCGTGCGTCAGCGCATAGGCCAGGTTGAAGCCGTCCACATCGGTCTCTTCAACCCACTCCTGCAAAAGATCGGCAACCGTCTCGGGGCTGCCGACAAACAGCGGACCAAACCCGCCAATCCCGACCCAGTCGGCCAGTTCATTCGGCGTCCAGACCTTGTTCGGATCGGCCGTGGAGAACGCTTCCACCGCCGATTGGATGGCGTTGGTGTGCACATGCTTGAGCGGTTCATCCGGTTTGAACTGACTGAAATCGATCCCGGTCCAGCCCGAAATCAATGCCATCGCACCTTCATAGCTGACCCAGGTTTTGTATTCCTCGAACTTGGCTTTGGCCTTGGCGTCGGTCTCACCGAGGATCACCGTTTGCAGGTTGAAGATCAGGATCTTCGACGGATCACGCCCGGCCTCGGCGGCGCGACGACGAATGTCGGCCACGGTCTTTTTCAGCAGCACTTTCGACGGCGCTGCCACAAACACGCATTCGGCATGTTCAGCGGCGAACTGCTTGCCGCGACTCGATGCACCGGCCTGGTACAGCACGGGCGTGCGTTGCGGTGACGGTTCGCAGAGGTGAATGCCCGGCACCTGGAAGTGTTTGCCGACGTGCTGGATTTCGTGGATTTTGCTCGGATCACTGAAAATCCGACGCTCGCGATCGCGCAGGATCGCGCCCTCTTCCCAACTGCCTTCCCAGAGTTTGTAGCAAACCTCCAGGTACTCTTCGGCGAAGTCGTAGCGGGCGTCGTGTTCAGTCTGGTTTTTCTGCCCGAGGTTCTTCGCACCGCTTTCCAGATACGAGGTGACGATGTTCCAGCCAGCGCGGCCCTTGGTCAGGTGATCGAGGGTCGACAGGCGTCGGGCGAACGGATACGGGTGCTCAAACGACAGCGACGCAGTCAGGCCGAAACCCAGATGTTCGGTGACCAGCGCCATCGGCGGAATCAGTTGCAGCGGATCGTTGACCGGCACCTGCGCCGCCTGACGGATCGCCGCATCACCGTTGCCGTTGTAGACGTCGTAGATGCCGAGCACGTCGGCGATGAACAATCCGTCGAACTTGCCGCGCTCGAGGATTTTCGCCAGGTCGGTCCAGTATTCAAGGTCTTTGTACTGCCACGAACGGTCCCGTGGGTGCGCCCATAAACCGGGCGACTGGTGACCGACGCAGTTCATGTCGAAAGCGTTGAGGCGGATTTCACGAGGCATCAGGCAATACTCCTGAAAACCGCGCTGATGAAATAAGGATAAAGCCGGGGGGTGGCAGAGGTGATCGACATGATATTAAGGCTCCAGATGGATATAGGAGTCTTAATGCACAAGTCAGGCCAATAGAGATGAGGCGCGTGGTTTCGATACTTTGAGAAGTATCGACGTGAGATATTGATCTATTCAACAACACAAACTGTTTTAGTACTGTTTGTGGGGCAACACCTATAATTAGAAGTGCTCAAATCTTCAGCGAAAAAAGAGCACTCATTGTTATGGCTTTTAGAATCTCAATAAGGAATAAGTGGCATCACCGCACCTTCAGACTCAGTGCTTCCAGACTCTGTCCTGCGGGTGCAAACGAAAATGACGGGGTTGGGGAGGCCCTGAGTGTTCCATGCAAGCTGAGCGCTAAGCCCTTCACCATCTCTCAGAGCTATTTTGTGGGCAAAAGTAATGAGCGCGCTGTCTTTAACGTATTGCAAATAAATTTCATTTCCAGACCTAATCTCGCTGTTAAAAGATTCAGTCGTGGTAGCCACGTAGACCTTCTCTTCCCGCAAGGCCACTACTTTAGGTGCATCCAGATATCCCGCCATTTCGCAATCCTCTTAAAATCATCAACAATGGTTTCCCACAGCTCTTGGCTGAAGTTCTCCGCTGTTCAGCGCACCCATTGCACTGGATCATGATTTAAGGCCCATGACAAATAACTGTCTACTGTCAAAAGTAACAGGCATGCAGGGATATTGGACGGACGGTAATTTGCAGTCAGATCAAAATGCGGTGCAAAAACTTCAACGCGACAACGCCTGTCGTTGCGACAGGCGTGAGGTCGATAAGCAGCAGAAAACTGCTGAACTCATCAGGGGTCATCCGTGAATTAGGCAAACTTCGCCGGATGTATGCCATTCAGTCGAAAATTGCCAATAAGGTGAAGCTTCCAGCGCAACGGATCCTGCAGAGATCCAGGCAACACAGTGCGCTGCCCAGTCAGTTCGAATTCAGCATCGCTAACCGCGCTCAGCGCCTCTGCACTGGCAAGGTGAGACTCGGCAATGGCGACGCTGACCTCAGTGGCGTCTTCATGGCTATTCAAAAACTCCTCCGCACGTTCGAGCAGCGCGGCGGCGACTTCGATGCGGATGTGCACATCGCCGAAACGGCTGATGACAAACGGATCGTTCGTGGTTTTGCTCTGCTGACGAACGAAGCGCAGGGTCGCATCGAGCAAACTGCGGGCGTTGTGCAAGTCGTGCTGACTTTTGGCCAGGGGTTGTCCGGCAGCAATCGGTTGGGTCAAGGCATTCATGATGGACTCCTCAGTTCCAGGCGTGGCGCGCAGGCTTGACGCCGTTGAGCAGGTAGTTGCCGATCAGGTGGTATTTCCAGCGGGCCGGGTCGTGCAGCGTGTGGGTGCGGGCGTTGCGCCAATGGCGGTCAAGGTTGTGCTTGCCGAGCACCGAGCGGGTCCCGGCCAGTTCGAAAAGTTTGCTGCTGGCGAGCAGCGCGATTTCCGCCGAGAGAACTTTGGCCTGGGCGACCACCACCGACGCGTGGGCCACCGTGTCTTCATTGGGATTGAGCAACGCCGCGTCAATGGCTTGCCCGGCTTTCTTGAGGATCGCTTCGGTGCCGTGGACCCGCCATTCGAGATCGCCGATGGCGGCGATGCTGAACGGGTCCTGCCAACCGTGATCCTGTCCGCTGTCGATCCATGGCCGGGATTCACGGGCATAGCGCTTGGTTTCTTCCAGCGCGCCGACGGCGATGCCGGTGTCCACTGCGGCTTGAATGATCTGTGAAATCGGGCCGTCGGCAGTGGGTTCGTCAAACGCTTTGTGAGCAGGGATCACCGCACTCAACGGCACCTTAACCGCATTCAACGTGACGCCACCGCTGGCGGTGGTGCGCTGGCCAAAACCGTCCCAACTGTCGATCACGGTCAGGCCGGGATTGTCGCGCTCGATGAACGCGATGAACGCCTGGTTCTGCTCGTTGACCGCCACCGCCGGGACGATGTGCGCAAACAGCGCGCCGGTGCAGTAGAACTTCTCGCCGTCGATCTGCGCGGTGTCCTTGTCGAAACGAATGCGGGTTTCAAAGGCCCCGGCGTTTTTGCTTTTGGACTCGGAGAAAGCGTTGCCGAAACGGTAACCCTGCAAGACTTTGCCGAAGTAGTAGCGCTTCTGCTCTTCGCTGGCGGTTTGCAGCAGGATGTCGAGCACGCCGAGGTGGTTTTGCGGGATCTGGCCAAGGGAAGAATCGGCGGCGGATATGATCTTGATCACTTCGGCGACGGTCACGTAGGAAACACCGGCGCCACCGTATGCCTTGGGAACGGTGATGCCCCAGAGGCCGCTGGCGGAAAACTCGTCGAGCTCGGCGACCGGCAAGCGGCGCTCGCGATCACGCACGCTGGCCTCGACGGCGAAGCGTGCAGCGAGTTTGTGAGCGACGGCGATTGCCTCGGCATCCGAATGGATGACGTGGACGGTGCGAGGGGGTTGGGCTGAGATTGTCATTACGCGACTCCAGCGTCAGGTGAATACCCAAACACCTCTACAGAAGTCGTGCCAATATTTTGAATCCTTATTAATCAGCACGTTACCGAAAAAACTTAAATGACTTAACTAAATGAAGCGAGACAATCTGTGGATTTACTGTTGCTCGACAAACACTTCTGACAGCAAAACGCTCGCCCCTTTCATAGAGGTCGAGCGCTTTGTTATTCCACTCAATCAAGAACGCAAGATCTCGTAATTTATTGAATCAGAGAGGTCTCCGGTCGCGTCATGCCAGATGATGTATTTGAACTGCTTGTTCGGCCCTACATGATCAAGCAAAGTACTTTTTGGTACTTTTACTTGATAATAGCCATCGGTCGGCACGCCGAGCTTCAGCAGATACTCCTGACGCTCAATAAACACGCTGACATCTTCACGGGGAAAATTATTGTCGGGCTCAGGAATGAGGGCCGTAGCGCCATCCGCCGGAACATCTGTAAGTTTAATCACCCCACCTACAGCTTCTTTCATTTGGAGCGCTGGTAATAAAGCCATTTATCCAACTCCGTTCAGTGGACGGTCGGGCAAACCCTACCCGGCAGTCAGGGCAAGTCACGAGTACAACGTACTGAACGATATTTAAAGAACAATCACCCCGCCCGCCTACTGTCATAAATAACAGGTAGCGCATCATTTCAGATGAGCGGTATCCGAAATCAGATCACCACATTTCGCACAAATCGCGTCGCCACTTCCCCATCGTTGCGATAGGAATGAGGCTGGTTGCTGGCGAACATGAAAAACTCCCCCGCGCCGATGTTATGTGGCGTGTCGCGCACCATCAGCGTCAGGCAACCTTCGAACACGTAAATCTGTTCGCTCCAACCTTCTGCATCCGGTTGCGACGGATAAATCTCCCCTGGTTGCAGGCACCACTCCCACTGTTCCACTTCGCGGGTGGCGGTGGCTTTGGACAACAACACGGCTTTGCTGCCCGGAATCACCCCGGCCCAGGCCACTTCATTGATGCGGCTCGGGTCGCGGGCGTCCGGTGCCTGGATCAGATCGCTGAAGGCCACGTCCAGCGCTTCGGCCACGCGGTCGAGGGTGGTCAGGCTGACGTTCTTCTCGCCGGCCTCGATGGCCACCAGCATGCGGCGGCTGACCCCGGACTTTTCGGCGAGCGCGGTCTGGCTCATGTCGGCGGCGTGGCGCAGACGCCGAACGTTCAGGCTGACGTGCTGAAGAACCGAAGCCCGCTGCGTTGAATCTTTGTGCACTATATTGCTCACTTGGTGGAGTTGGGCAGTATACTGCGCAACATTCGGCGCATTGTGCGTCGCCCTCAGGTAGCGCGCAAGGTCATGACGTCGTTGAACTCCTCCCCGGCTTCTTCCCGCAAATTCAGCAAGGCCGAGTGCGTGCTGGTGCTGATCACCATGGTCTGGGGCGGGACCTTCTTGCTGGTGCAGCACGCGATGACCGTCAGCGGCCCGATGTTCTTCGTCGGCCTGCGCTTTGCCGCCGCCGCGTGCATCGTCGCCCTGTTCTCCTGGCGTCATCTGCGGGAAATGACCCTGTTCGAACTCAAGGCCGGCGCCTTTATCGGCGTGGCGATCATGCTCGGCTACGGCTTGCAGACCGTCGGGTTGCAGAGCATTCCAAGCAGCCAGTCGGCCTTTATTACCGCGCTCTACGTTCCCTTCGTGCCGTTGCTGCAATGGCTGGTGCTGGGGCGGCGTCCGGGGTTGATGCCGAGCATCGGGATCATGCTGGCGTTTACCGGGTTGATGTTGCTGTCGGGGCCGGCGGGGGCTTCCTTCAATTTCAGTCCGGGTGAAATCGCCACGCTGATCAGCGCCATCGCGATTGCCGCGGAGATCATTCTGATCAGCACCTACGCGGGCCAGGTCGATGTGCGCCGGGTGACGGTGGTGCAATTGGCGACCACTTCGGTGTTGTCATTCTTGTTGGTGGTGCCGACTCAGGAAGTCATTCCTGACTTTTCATGGTTATTGCTGTGCAGCGCCCTCGGCCTCGGCGCGGCGAGCGCGGCGATTCAGGTGGCGATGAACTGGGCGCAGAAGAGCGTTTCGCCGACGCGGGCGACGTTGATCTATGCCGGTGAACCGGTGTGGGCCGGGATCGTCGGGCGGATCGCCGGGGAGCGGTTGCCGGCGATTGCGTTGGTGGGCGCGGGGTTGATTGTGGCGGCAGTGATTGTGAGTGAGTTGAAGACCAAGGGTAAGGCTGCTGCGATCGAGGAAGAGTTGGAGCGCGAAACTCAGGGGTAAACCTCACTCAAGATTTGAAGCGCCTGATAAATCGTCTTCGCCCCTTGCGACCACGTCGACCTTCACCTCTTTGCCGTACAGCCGGCATCCCGCTGCTCGACGCTCTGGAACATGCCAAACATATGATCGGCACCGCGCTGGTGCAGGCCTCTATTGACGGCATGCACGCCGCTCAAGCGGAAGGTGACGCATGAACCCGCCATATAGATGACCAACAATGATTGCGATATTCCAGTGCTGCTGGTCGCCATATACACATCCCTCCTGTAGGAGCCGGCTTGCCGGCGATGGACGATAACGCGGGCTGTCTGAATGAACGCGTCGTCCGGTCGTTTTTTCGCGGGCAAGCCTCGCTCCTACAGGGAGTCACGTTTGCTTTTGATTTCCACCACTCATCAGGCCGAGCGTTAGCTCGCCTTCAGCTTTTGATCTGAGCGCCCCCTCGAGAGGCCGAGTGGAGGTTCTGCGCAGTGGGCAACCCGGCATGGATGCCGGGTTAGCCGCCCCCGGCCATGGATGGCCGATGGCGGCGGGCCCACGGAGCAGGACCGGAGCGAGGGCATGCCGAGCATTAGCGAGGCACCGAACGAAAGGGGCAAGAGCGCTTGGTTACTTGGGGCTTTTCCAAGTGACTCGCCGTAAGGGCGAAACCATAAGTGGCCGTCACCGCAGCAATGGATATGTACACCATCAAAGAAACACGCCGGCCATTAGGACGCCATCGTCGGAACGCCGCCCGCAGCAAGCCGGCTCCTACAAGGGATCGGATGTATCCGCAAAACCTCGCCTTAACCTGTGGGAGCAAGCCGGCTCACAAAGGGTCCAGCCCCACTGAACACAGCCCCCTGAAACAATGTGAATCAGGCATTTTCCGTCTACCTTGTAGGATTCTGCCACAGCTTGCCGTTTGGTGATCCGGGGACTGGCACGTATGATGCTTCACAAACTTCCGCAGATTAGAAGCCTATGTCCCTGATAGTTCTACTGCTTCTGCCCTTTGTCGGCAGCTGTCTGGCAGCCGTGCTGCCGCACAACGCGCGTAACACTGAATCTTTGTTGGCTGGCGTCGTTGCCCTCATAGGCACCGTCCAGGTTGCACTCCTGTACCCGCAGATCGCCCATGGTGGCGTCATTCGTGAAGAGTTTTTCTGGCTACCCAGCCTCGGCCTGAACTTCGTTCTGCGCATGGACGGGTTTGCCTGGCTGTTCTCGATGCTGGTGCTGGGCATCGGCACGCTGGTGTCGTTGTATGCCCGCTATTACATGTCGCCGGATGACCCGGTGCCGCGGTTCTTCGCGTTTTTCCTGGCGTTCTTGGGCGCCATGCTCGGCCTGGTGATTTCCGGCAACCTGATCCAGATCGTGTTTTTCTGGGAGCTGACCAGCCTCTTTTCATTCCTGTTGATCGGCTATTGGCACCACCGCGCCGATGCGCGACGCGGCGCTTACATGGCGCTGATGGTCACCGGCGCGGGCGGTTTGTGCCTGCTGGCGGGGGTCATGCTGCTTGGCCATGTGGTCGGCAGCTATGACCTGGATAAGGTCCTGGCCGCCGGCGAAATGATTCGCGCACATGCCCTCTACCCTCTTCTGCTTCCCCTGATTCTGATCGGCGCCCTGAGTAAAAGCGCGCAATTCCCCTTCCACTTCTGGCTGCCCCACGCGATGGCGGCGCCGACACCGGTCTCTGCTTATCTGCACTCGGCGACCATGGTCAAGGCCGGGGTGTTTCTGCTGGCGCGGCTGTGGTGGTCGTTGTCCGGCAGTGAGGAATGGTTCTACATCGTCAGCGGCGCTGGTGCCTGCACCCTGTTACTCGGCGCGTACTGCGCGATGTTCCAGAACGACCTCAAAGGCCTGCTCGCGTACTCGACCATCAGCCACCTCGGCCTGATCACCCTGCTGCTGGGCCTGAACAGTCCACTGGCTGCCGTGGCCGCCGTGTTTCACATCCTCAACCACGCCACCTTCAAGGCGTCGCTGTTCATGGCCGCCGGGATCATTGACCACGAAAGCGGCACCCGCGACATTCGCAAACTCAGCGGCCTGATCAAACTGATTCCGTTCACCGCGACGTTGGCCATGGTCGCCAGTGCCTCGATGGCGGGCGTGCCGTTGCTCAACGGTTTCCTGTCGAAAGAGATGTTCTTCGCCGAAACGGTATTCATCAACGCGACCGCCTGGATCGAGTTGACCCTGCCCATCGTCGCGACCATCGCCGGCACGTTCAGCGTCGCCTATTCGCTGCGCTTCACGGTTGATGTGTTCTTCGGCCCGACCGCCACCGACCTGCCGCACACCCCGCACGAACCGCCACGCTGGATGCGTGCACCGGTGGAATTGCTGGTGTTCACCTGCCTGATCGTGGGGATTTTCCCGGCACAAGTGGTCGGCTCGTTACTGGCTGCCGCTGCCCTGCCCGTCGTTGGCGGCACCTTGCCTGAATACAGCCTGGCGATCTGGCACGGCTGGAACGCGCCGATGATCATGAGCCTGGTCGCCATGTCCGGCGGCATCGTGCTCTACCTGCTGCTGCGCAACCAGTTCAAGTACGGGCGTTTCAAATACCCGCCGGTGATTGGCCTGTTCAACGGCAAGCGCCTGTTCGAGCGCAGCCTGGTGATCATGATGCGCCTGGCCCGTCGCCTGGAGCGGCGGATCAGCACCAGACGCCTGCAAACCCAGCTGTTCCTGATGGTGCTCGCCGCCGTGCTGGCCGGGTTGATCCCGATGCTGCACAGCAGCCTGAGCTGGGGTGACCGGCCGAAGATTCCGGGCTCGATCGTGTTCGTGACCTTGTGGCTGCTGGCGATTGCCTGTGCCCTCGGCGCGGCGTGGCAAGCCAAGTATCACCGGCTCGCGGCACTGACCATGGTCAGCGTCTGTGGACTGATGACCTGCGTCACCTTCGTCTGGTTCTCCGCGCCCGATCTGGCGCTGACGCAACTGGTGGTTGAAGTGGTGACCACGGTGCTGATCCTGCTGGGCCTGCGCTGGTTGCCGCGACGGATCGAAGAGGTCTCGCCGCTGCCGAGCAGCCTGCGCAAGGCACGCATCCGGCGTCTGCGCGACTTGCTGCTGTCGATCGCTGTCGGCGGCGGCATGGCGTTGCTGTCGTACGCAATGCTGACGCGCCAGACGCCCAACGATATTTCCTCGTTCTACCTCAGCCGAGCCCTGCCGGAAGGTGGCGGCAGCAACGTGGTCAACGTGATGCTGGTGGACTTCCGTGGCTTCGACACCCTCGGCGAAATCACCGTGCTGGTGGCTGTGGCGCTGACCGTGTTCGCGCTGTTGCGACGCTTCCGCCCGCCGAAAGAAAGCCTGCAACTGCCGGCGCAACAACGCTTGCTCGCGCCCGACGTGGTCACCGATCTGGTCAACCCGCGTCACGCCAGCGACACCGCGCTCGGCTTCATGATGGTCCCGGCGGTGCTGGTGCGCATGCTGTTGCCGATTGCGTTCGTGGTCTCGATCTACCTGTTCATGCGCGGCCACAACCAGCCGGGCGGCGGGTTTGTCGCGGGGCTGGTGATGTCGGTGGCGTTCATCCTGCAATACATGGTCGCCGGCACGCAGTGGGTCGAGGCACAAATGAGCCTGCGCCCACTGCGCTGGATGGGCACCGGTTTGCTGTTCGCCACGGTCACCGGGCTCGGGGCGATGGCAGTCGGCTATCCGTTCCTGACCACCCACACCTGGCATGCCGAACTGCCAGTATTGGGCGACATTCACATCGCCAGCGCACTGTTCTTCGACATCGGCGTGTACTCGGTGGTGGTCGGCTCGACGCTGTTGATCCTCACCGCCCTCGGCCACCAATCGGTACGCGGCCATAAAACCGCTGCCCAGCCCAGATCCGTCGCCACGAAAGGAGCCGTCTGATGGAAGAAGTCATCGCAATCGCCATCGGCGTACTGGCCGCGTCCGGTGTATGGCTGGTGCTACGGCCACGGACGTTCCAGGTGGTCATGGGCCTGTGCCTGCTGTCGTACGGCGTCAATCTGTTCATCTTCAGCATGGGCAGTCTGTTCATCGGCAAAGAGCCGAACATCAAGGACGGCGTGCCGCAAGATCTGTTGCATTACACCGACCCGCTGCCACAAGCGCTGGTGCTGACCGCCATCGTGATCAGCTTCGCCATGACCGCGCTGTTTCTCGTCGTGCTGCTGGCTTCGCGTGGTTTGACCGGCACCGACCATGTGGATGGCCGGGAGCCTAAAGAATGAATGCGATGACGCACCTGATCGCCGCACCGATTCTGTTGCCGCTGCTGACCGCCGCCATCATGCTGATGCTGGGCGAGAAGCACCGCCCGCTGAAGGCCAAAATCAACCTGCTCTCCAGCCTCTTGGGGCTGGGCATCGCCGTGCTGTTGCTGCAATGGACGCAAACCACTGATGTGCCCGGCTCCATCGGCGTCTACCTGCCGGGCAACTGGCAAGTACCGTTCGGGATCGTGCTGGTGGTCGATCGCCTGTCCGCGCTGATGCTGGTACTGACCGGGATCATCGGCGTCAGCGCCCTGCTGTTCGCGATGGCCCGATGGGACGGCGCCGGTTCGAGTTTCCACGCGCTGTTCCAGATCCAGATGATGGGTTTGTATGGCGCGTTCCTGACGGCGGACCTGTTCAACCTGTTCGTGTTTTTCGAGGTGCTGCTGGCGGCATCTTACGGCCTGATGCTCCACGGTTCGGGCCGGGCGCGGGTGTCGTCGGGGTTGCATTACATCTCGATCAATCTGCTGGCCTCTTCGCTGTTCCTGATTGGCGCGGCGCTGATCTACGGCGTCACCGGCACCCTGAACATGGCTGACCTGGCGCTGAAAATCCCGCTGGTGCCGGAAGCCGATCGCGGCTTGCTGCATGCCGGCGCGGCGATTCTCGCCGTGGCGTTCCTGGCCAAGGCCGGGATGTGGCCGCTGAATTTCTGGCTGGTGCCGGCCTATTCCTCGGCCAGCGCGCCGGTGGCGGCGATGTTCGCGATCATGACCAAGGTCGGCGTCTACACCTTGCTGCGCCTGTGGACCTTGCTGTTCTCCGGTCAGGCTGGCGCGTCAGCTTATTTTGGCGGCGACTGGCTGATCTACGGCGGCATGGCAACCATCGTCTGCGCCGCCGTGGCGATTCTCGCCGCGCAACGTCTGGAGCGCATGGCCAGCCTGAGCATTCTGGTGTCGGCAGGGATTCTGCTGTCGGCCATCGGTTTTGCCCAGCCGAACCTGATCGGCGCGGCGCTGTTCTATCTCGTCAGCTCGACCCTGGCGTTGAGCGCGTTGTTCCTGCTGGCCGAGTTGATCGAACGTTCGCGCTCGGCCAATGAAATGCCGTTGTTCGATGACGCCGATCTGATTGCGCGGCCGATGGAATCCCTGCAACCGCCCAAAGGCATCAACCTCGACGATGAACAGAAAGCCGTGGTCGGCCAGGTGATTCCATGGACCATGGCGTTTCTCGGCTTGAGCTTCATCGCTTGCGCGTTGCTGATCATCGGCATGCCGCCGCTGTCCGGCTTTATCGGCAAACTCGGTTTACTGCACGCCCTGCTCAACCCGCTGGGCCTGGGCAATGGCGCGGATGAACCGGTGTCAAACGCCGCGTGGGGTTTGTTGGCGTTGCTGATTCTCTCCGGGCTAGCGTCGTTGATTGCCTTCTCGCGTCTGGGCATCCAGCGTTTCTGGACGCCTGAAGAACGGCCATCACCCTTGCTGCGACGGCTCGAATGTGTGCCGATCATTGCACTGTTGGGCCTGAGCATTCTGCTGACCTTCAAGGCCGAGCCGCTGCTGCGTTACACCCAGGCCGCCGCACAAACCTTGAACAATCCGCAGCAATACGTGATGGCGGTGCTTGGCACCCGGGCAGTTCCGAGTCCGGAAGCCAAAGCGGCCGTCGCGGAGGTGCAGCCATGAGGCGTCTGTTTCCTGCACCTTGGTTGTCGCTGGCGCTGTGGTTGTTGTGGCTGGTGCTGAACCTGTCGATAAGCCCCGGCAATCTGCTACTGGGCGCCGTGCTCGGTTTTTGTGCGCCGTTGATGATGCGCAAGTTGCGCCCCCTGCCGATCCGCATTCGGCGTCCCGGCGTGATTCTGCGGTTGTTCTTGATCGTGGGTCGCGACGTGCTGGTCTCCAACCTTGCTGTGGCCTGGGGTGTCTTGAACGCCGGCCGACGCCCGCCGCGCTCGCGATTCATCAAGGTGCCGCTGGATTTGCGCGACGCCAACGGCCTGGCGGCACTGGCGATGATCTGCACGGTGGTGCCCGGTACGGTCTGGTCCGAACTGGCGCTGGACCGCAGCATTTTGTTGCTGCACGTCTTCGATCTGGATGACGAAGCGCTGTTCATCGAGCATTTCAAGGTGACCTACGAACGCCCGTTGATGGAGATTTTCGAATGAGCCCGTTGCTGTCGAATGCGGTTCTACTGAGCCTGTTCATTTTTTCGCTGGCGATGGTCCTGACCCTGATCCGCCTGTTCAAAGGGCCGTCGGCGCAGGACCGGGTTCTGGCGCTGGATTACCTGTACATCATCGCGATGCTGATGATGCTGACACTGGGTATTCGTTATGCCAGTGACACGTACTTCGAAGCGGCGCTGCTGATCGCACTGTTCGGCTTCGTCGGCTCGTTTGCCCTGGCGAAATTCCTGCTGCGTGGCGAGGTGATCGAATGAACGCAGAACTGTCTCTGTGGGTGGAAATCCCGGTGGCGATCCTGCTGGTACTCAGCAGTGTTTTTGCGCTGATCGGGGCGATCGGGCTGGTGCGTATGAAGGATTATTTTCAACGCATGCACCCCCCGGCGCTGGCCTCGACATTGGGTGCGTGGTGCGTGGCGCTGGGGTCGATCATCTACTTTTCGGCGCTCAAGTCCGGGCCGGTGCTGCATGCCTGGCTGATCCCGATTCTGTTGGCGATTACGGTGCCGGTGACCACGCTGCTGCTGGCGCGGGCGGCGTTGTTCCGCAAGCGCATGGCGGGGGATGATGTGCCGGCCGAGGTGAGTAGTCGGCGGACTGAGAGTGGGAGTTAAATCCGGGGATTTGTGTTGATTGTTCGAGCCTCATCGCCGGCAAGCCGGCTCCTGCAAAGGGTTTGTGTTCACCTGTAGGAGCCGGCTTGCCGGCGATGCTTTTCAAATCCAGGCAACGACCAACAGCCCCGCCCCCAACACCACACACAACGGCGAATACACCCACGTATCCAGCCGGGCAAATTCCGATCCCTTGACCTGCTTGAAAAACCCCACCAGGTTCGAATCGCCAATCGCCCGGGCGAACATCAGCATCGCGATGGCGCTGATCACCCATTGCAGCGATTGATGGGACACCGCCGGCACCCACCAGCCAACGCGCAAACACACCAGCGCTGCAATCAGCAGCAAACCGAAAGCCACCAGCAACGTCAACCACCCCGAGGGCTTGAACGCAGGCTGCGATCTCGCGCTGCCCTCCACCGGCACCTGCGGCACGGCCGCCACGGCAGCCCACTGGCCACCCAACGCCCAGTAGACATGGATCAGGCTGATCACCGCGAAGATCGTCACCAGCCCTTGAGCCAACACAAACGTCATGTCGAGGATCCTAGAAAAGTATTTAACAGAATCATCCTAGTCGGCATTTTTAGAAGTGCGCGAATGATCAACGATGTTAAAGTGCCGCCCCATGAAACTCGCCCGAACCGATCGCTCACTCATTGCATGGATGCTTTATTGCTGCGTCCTGTTCAATGTGTTCGCCTGCAGCATCGGTCACGGGCAAATGGTCGGGGCGCAGCTCAACGGCCTCGGTGGCCAGTTCTGTACGGTTGACCCGCGCACTCAGGCACCTGCGTCCTCAAACACGTCCGAAGAGCAACTGCCGACCCTGTCGAAAGCCTTCGGCTGCCCGTTGTGCTCCACCGGCGGCATGGGCCCGGCGCTCAATTCCAGCCTGACCCTGGCGGTCCTCCCGCAAACACACAGCCCACCCTTGGCGGTCATCGCCAACGCTGACCTCCCTGCCCGCTTCACCTGGCCTTCGGCCAACCCCCGCGCCCCGCCGTTCGCCTGAATCCTTCGCCATTCAATCAGCTCACTTCGCCAACGCGAGGCGTTCGCCTGTGCGCTGTTTCCTAGCAAGCATTCAGGATTCATCGATGAAAACCATTCCTTTGCTGGCCAGCCTGATCGGCTGCCTGTCCGTTAACGCCTGGGCACAATCCACAGTGGACCTCGCACCAATCACCATTGATGGCGAAGCCATCGCCGAGCCGGGTCTGAGCCTGGACCAATCCAGCGGCATGGCCTCGCGACTGGGGCTGAGCGTGCGTGAAACCCCGGCGTCGGTGGCGATTGCCAACCGCAATGACATCGAACGCCACGGCGCGCAGAACTTCCAGGATGCCGCCAACACCTTGCCCGGTGTGAATGCCAGTGCGCCGCCGGGTTTCGGCGGGTTCGTCTCCTACCGTGGTTTCACCAGCAGCCAGATCACCCAGATGTTCAATGGCGTCAACGTCTCCGGCGGCCTTGCCCGGCCCGTGGATGCGTGGATCTATGATCGGGTGGAACTGGTGGGCGGCCCGTCATCGCTGATCAATGGCGCCGGCTCCGTGGGCGGTTCGCTGAACTACGTGACCAAACTGGCGACCCGTGAAGAGCAAGCGGTCGAAGGCCGGGTCAGCTACGGCAGTTACGACACCACCGAGACCGCGTTCGGCCTTAATCACGCGCTCAGTGAAGCCAGCGCGGATGTGCAGCACTACGCGCGGCTGGATGTCAGCCACAACACCGGCAACGGCTACATTGATCGCCAGGAACGCGATGCGTGGAGCGTGGCGTTTTCGCTGCTCAGTGACCTGACGCCAAACCTGTCCCACACCCTGGCCCTGGAATATCAGGATGAACACGAAGACAGTCCGTACTGGGGCACGCCGGTGCTGAATCCCAAGGCCGGTGAACTGAAGATCGACAAGCACAACCGCTTCAACAACTACAACGTCGAGGACGGCCGTTACGAGCAACGCACAATCTGGGTGCGCTCGATCATCGATTACCGGATCAACGACAGCACCACCTTGCGCAACACGCTTTATCACCTCGACAGTCAGCGCGATTACCGCAACCTGGAAACCTATCAGTACAGCGCCAACAACCGCGCAGTGAACCGCTCCACGGCGTACCAGGTGCGCCATCAGGGCGAGCAGAACGGCAACCAGTTCGAACTGCGTCACGACAACATGTTGTTTGGCCTGGACACCACCTGGTCCGGCGGTTTCGAGTACAAGGTCAACCAGACCACCAATTCGCCGCTGAACGTCAAAGGCGCGAGCACGATCGACCCGAACAACTTTCAGCCGGGGCATTTCTACGACATCCCGGGCACCCGGCCGGGGTTTGTCAGCGACAAGACCAACGAAGTCACCACCAAGGCGCTGTTCGCCGAGAACCGCCTGGCGCTGACCGATAAATTGTCGTTGCTGACCGGCCTGCGTTACGACGACATCGATCTGGACGTGACCAACCACCGGGAAGTGACCGCCAGCAATCCACGTCATCTCAAACGTAGCTGGGAGCCCGTGACCGGTCGCGTCGGCCTGACCTACCAGTTCATCCCTGACGCCAACGTCTACGTGCAATACAGCACCGCCGCCGAACAACCCAACGGCACACAGGATTTTGATGTCTCGACCGGCAAGCAATGGGAAGTCGGCAGCAAATTCGACTACCTGGACGGTCGCGGTTCGGCGACGCTGGCGGCGTACACGATTGAGCGCAAAGACTTCGCGGTGACCAATCCGCAGGACCCGACGCTAAGCATTCCAGTGGGCCAGCAGACGTCCAAAGGCATCGAGCTGGCCAGTTCGTTGCGGATCACCGACAAGCTGTTGGCCGAAGGTAACTTTGCCTGGGTTGACGCTCAGTACGACGAGTTCACCGAGAAGAATGCTGCGGGTGTGGTGGTTTCACGCAAGGGCAACACACCGACCAACGTGCCGGACCGGGTCGGCAATCTGTGGCTGACCTATGACTTTGCGCCGCAATGGCAAGGAGGTGTCGATGCGCGGTACGTCGCCTCGGTGTTTGCCGACAGCGCCAACACGATGACCGTGCCGTCTTACACGCTTTACGGCACGTTTCTCAGCTACAAGGTCGATCGGCGCACCACCGTCACTGGTCGGGTACGCAACCTGACCAACGAGGTGTATGCCGAGTTTGCGCACGTGTCGCCGGCGTATTACCTGGGTACACCGCGGACCTTTGAGCTGGCCGTGCAAACCCGGTTTTAGTGCTCGATCCACACTCCCTGTAGGAGCCGGCTTGCCGGCGATGAGGCCCGAAAGTTTTGCATCGGTTTGGAGGTCGCCATCGCCAGCAAGCTGGCTCCTACAAGGGGTGTTGTGGCTGGCCTGAATAAAGTGAACAACACGATCCACTGTAGGAGCCGGCTTGCTGGCGATGAGGCCCGAGCGTTCTGCATCGATTTCGAGGCCGCCATCGCCAGCAAGGGATGTTGTGGCTGGCCTGAATAAGGTGAACAACACAACCCACTGTAGGAGCCGGCTTGCCGGCGATGAGGCCCGAGCGTTCGGCATCGATTTCGAGGTCGCCATCGCCAGCAAGCTGGCTCCTACAAGGGATGTTGTGGCAGGCCTGAATAAGGTGAACAACACGATCCACTGTAGGAGCCGGCTTGCCGGCGATGAGGCCCGAGCGTTCGGCATCGAATTGGAGGCCGCCATCGCCAGCAAGCTGGCTCCTACAGTCCGGTGATATCAGCGGCACCCATCATTTCAACTCGGCGGAGACTTTATCCGCCACATCCTTCGGCAGCCACGCCTGCCACACATCCGGGTGCGCCTTCATGAACGCCTCCGCCGCCTGGCGCGGTGGAGTGTGTTTCTCGCTCATATCAGCCAGCGCCTTGTTCAACGGGCCGATGGGGAAATCGACCTTGCTGAAGAACTCGGCAATCTGCGGATACTGTTTCTGGAACGGTGTGGACACCCCAATCGACAGCTTCGAGGGCAGTGAGCGCGTCGGTTTCGGATTGGGGTTGTCGGCGTCGGTCAGGGTTTTCCAGGCTTCGGCATCGAACGGCGGCTCTTCCAGCTGAACCAGTTTGAAGCGCCCGAGCAAGGGTGTCGGCGACCAGTAATAGAACAGGACCGGCTTGCCACGACGGATCGACGAACTGATTTCCGCATCCAGCGCCGCCCCGGAGCCGCTGCGGAAATTCACATAGCTGTCGTTCAAGCCATAGGCCGTGAGCTTCTGCTTGTTGACCACCTCCGAGGTCCAGCCGATCGGGCTGTTGAGGAAGCGCCCCTTGCCCGGGCTTTCCGGGTCACTGAAAACGTCCTTGTATTTCGGCAGGTCACTGACACTGCGCAAGCCGGGGGCCAGCGGCTTGATACCCTTGGCCGGATCGCCCTTGATTACATATTCGGGTACCCACCAGCCTTCGGTGGCGCCCTTCACCGTATCGCCAAGACTCGCGACTTTGCCTTCGGCTTCAGCCTTGACCCAGACCGGGCTGCGACCGGCCCATTCTTCGCCAATGACCTGAATGTCATTGTTGGCCAGGGCGGTTTCCAGGGTGATGGTCGTTCCCGGCAAGGTATCGGTCTGCAGCCCGTAGCCCTTCTCGACAATGATCCGCAGGATATCGGTGATCAGACTGCCGCTTTCCCAGTTCAGGTCGGCGAAGTGGATCGGCGCCTGGGCGGCGAATACGGGAATGGGTGAACCCAGACCGAAAGCGACCAGAACAGTGGCCAGCAACCGTCGAAATCCGTTCATGCTTTTGCACCTCGTGCTGTTCACAGCAATAGCAGGATGGCCTGATAAAGACCGCAAGCCTCAAAATACTCAGTCAACTGACTGTAGTAGAGGTTCCTGCTTTCGAGGGGCGAGGATTATTTTTCGGAAATTTCCTGCAAGCGCGCCAGCTCTCTTCTGACCATGCTGGCGTATTCCGCCGGGCGTAACGTGTAGATCTGCGACGCCACCCACCCCAGCCAGGCCCCTTGCAGGATGGCCTTCTGTTCGAACAGTCGCTGGGCCTCCACCTGGGCGCTGGCCTGGTTCTGTATGTGAAAATCGGCGCGGGTCAGGGGCATTACTCGCTGGCCTTGAAGGTTACCAGTTCACCCTTGCGCCACTTGGCGGCCTTGGCCGTCACGGCTTTCAGGGTTTTGGTCAGGCCTTCCTGCAATTGTTGGTGGGCGGCGAATACCATCACCACGCTGTGACCTTCCTTGAACACGATCCCGTGACCGTCGGCGGTGGTCACGAACGCGTAATCGCCCAAGCCATACACCGTCAGTTTGATTTCACGGAACTTGATGTCCAGCTTGCCGCCTTCGCGACTGGGCAAAACCGAAGCGCTGAAATGATCGCCGACTTTAAGTTTCAGGCCTGGCTTGTCGTCCACCACCAGTGCTGATTCGGTGTCGATCTCGGCAATGTAAATGCCTTCAGCGTTCTGTTCGGTGATGTAAACAAAACGTGACTGGAACTGCTTGACCAGCTTTGCGCGCAAATCACCCAGCACGAACAAAGCATGCATATCGAGATTACTTACTGCCAAGGAAACATCCCCACATCTGAAAATGATGCCGCACGCCTGCAAACAGCGCACAGCAGAAAAAAGCGGCAATGCCGAAGGTGTCGCCAAATGACCCGTGTTGAAATCCTGAAACGAGCAGAGGGCTCATTCATCGCGAGGCGTAAGAAGACTAATGGAAAGTCACTCGCGTCGTCTTGCCTGGAGTTCGTCAGAGGTTGAAGGAAAAAGCCCTTCTGACTGCCAGAAAAAACGGATTACCAACCTTAGGGAAAAAACTCTTTAAAAAAAGCACTTTTCCGACATATCGCCGGCAAAAAATTGCTTTAGATAACCATCAATCGCCCACCAGTGACGGTGATTCTAGAGCAGCGATGCTCTTCGAGACTACCCAAAACGATGTACACACGTCGGCAAAATAACGAAAAGGACTTCATATGTGCACCCTGACACACTTCGCCCGTCCCCTGGCGCCTTACTCAAGCAACCCGTCGACGCTGTACGCGGCGGGGTTTCAACACCCTGAACTTGACCCTGAAACGCTTGCCACACCGCGTTTTCAGGTCGTTCTGGCCGGTAATGCGTTCTTCCACATCAAAGAAATTTCCACTGGCCATGTCAGAGGTTTCCGCAGCGACCACAACGAAGCATGTGCACTCGCCCGCCAGCTCGAATTACATCGCTAAGCGTTACGCTCAGTCCCTTCTCATAGACGTTTCGTCATGCCGACGACTTAACTCAGCCGTCGGCAGGCAACTACTGCCATACTGCCGAACCAATGAAACCCGTTCCCAAGTCGGACGGCGTTCAACACAACAGGATATTTCCAGGGGAAGGCTGCTACGTGACGGAATTTGATATCGGTGAATTTTTTATCCGGGGCGAAGCCAGAGAAGTCGAAGGCGAATTCCAGGCGGTCATAGTCATGCGCGCCAAACCACCGCTGACCGCGGTGACGTATCACCAGGTCGAGAAGGATCGTTGGTTCAAAACCTCGGACGTCGCCGAAATCGCCGCGAAGGAAGCCGCCAAGGCACTGAAGCTTGCGGTCGATGATGGGGCATTGAAAGCCTGAAATGGGGGTGGACAAGTTCGGGAGCCGGCGCTGGACAGCGCGATTTTCATGACCGCCAGCGCGCTGTATCAGGCCAGAACGGGCCTCGCCGACAAGGTCGGCACCTCGGCCCGAGAGGTGTCAGCGGCGTGCCAACCTTGCACAGGTTGCACGCCGTCATAGCGACAATCGATCAGATCAGCTTGCGCTTGACCGCTTCATCCAGCGTGCTTTGGGTCAAGTGCTTGAGCAACACGTCCCCTCGTTCATTGAACGGCGCCCCGACAATCAGCAGAATCTGCAACCAGGTGCGAGTGCTCTCCTGCTTGACGATTTTGCCCAGCACGTTGCCTTCCTGATCCTTGAACACCGTTTCCAGCGTGAAGGTATTGCTGTACGTAGTCGGGATCACGAAAAACGTGAATCCCGTCAGCCAGGCACTGGCGATATTGCCTTGTTCGTTGTTGGTCAACGTACTCGTGACGTACAAGTTCGAGTCAACTTTGTCCGTGGTCACGCTTTTGAACTGTCCGGATTCCTTGAAGGTTTCCAGCATGTTCTTTTCCACCAGCGCCGCATTGTCCCCGGCGCCCGACAGTTCGCCGTTGAACTTCTGCTGAATGGTCACGTGCAGATAAGCACTGGGCTTGTCTTGCCGGGCCTGGGCCGGTGGCCACTGATCCACCGGTGGCAAGTTGTGCTGGGAGTAGGAAATGCAGCCCGTCAGGGCGCTGCTGGCCATCAACAGCAAAACCAAAAGGTACTTATTCATGTGCAGCCAATTCCTTTGACACTGTACGCAGTTGAGGGGTGGCACCGGCCAGCAATTGAGCGATCAATTCGCGCAGCTGAGTACCGCCCAGGCGGGGATTGAGATAATCGGCATTCCACATGCCGACATTCTTGTCGAGCTTCACCTTCTCGACCGACCTGGCCAGTTGCTTGCCCTGACGGTCTTCGATGATCAGTTCACCCGCGAGGTCGTATTTGTCGACGTAAATCGGACCGTCGACCCAGATCCAGAGGGTCAAGGTCAACAGCGCACCTGGAAGGTAAGCCGGGTGCATGGTGCGTTTGCCTGCCAGCGAGGTCAGGTTGAACTTGAGCACCACGTCGTCCTCGCCGGCCTTGGCCGGGAACGCCACGATTCGCTTGAAGTAATCGCTTTTGTCGACATAGACGCTGATCTGCTCGGTCAACTGTTGGCTGCCGGCGACACGCACCTTGTCGTCCAGATCGGGGGCGGAAATCACGACGTCGCTGATCTCGGCACTACGATCAAGGGTGGATGGCGCGGGGTTCAAGGGTTCGCCAATGGGGCCCAGCGGTGTAAACGACACACAACCGGTCAGCGACAGGCCAAGCGCGATGGCCATCAGAAAAACAAGACGCTTCACTGCTTACATCCTTTTCATACGGGATCGGGGACGCGTCGACTCGAAAGAAAATCGCGCAAGGGATGGGCAATTCAGCACTGAAAGGCGGAAATCCTGGGGGAGCGAGTGTCGCCTACATCCTTGTTCGAACTCTTTGAATGGCGGCTCTGTGACGCCAAAAACGCGACAGCATCGTAATCGTTGAGGCCCCGACAGACAATAGCCCATTGCCATCATTGTGGCGATTCCGGAGAAAGCTGCTAAACCCCTATCGAACTCTTGGTGCGCGGCTCCCTCAGATGCAATGACACTGCATTGCCGATTCCACACTCGATGCGACTGAATGACCTCAAGGAGATGCAGATGGATTCACCTACACACGACTTGAAAGGCTTGTTCGACCAACTCGGCCTGGACTCCAGCGAGAAGGCCATCGACGACTTCATCGCCAGGCATTCGCCTATGCCCTTTGATAAAAAGCTCATTGATGCTGAGTTCTGGACGCCGCAGCAGGCCGGTTTCCTGAAAGAACAATTGCGTGAGGACGCTGATTGGTCACGGGTGGTTGATGACCTGAATCTGCGTATGCATCAGGTTCACTAGTCAATGCAGGCTGTCGGGGGCTTCGGCGCTTAATTGGGCCAACCAGGCAGCCTTGCACTCCTCCGCTTCATCGCGACGGGAGAATGCCGTCCCCCGGCGTTCGCCGTTCAGCAGCACGACCCAGCAGACGCTCTGCCCCTGCGCTCGCAAACTGGCGGGCACACCGCTGCCGATCATGACGGCGACATCGACTTTGCTTTGCATGCTGACCTCTTTGACTTCATTAGCAACCTAACTATGAGGGTATGGTAATGAGTTCATGTGTGAGGAAACAGCGACTGTGTTGCATAGATTAGTTGCTGGAATCGCAATAATGGTGGGGTTGGGGGGCATATCCGTTGCTGCGGTGATGGCGGCTATTGGTTTCGCCCTTACGGCGAGTCACTTGGAAGAGCCCCAAGTAACCAAGGGCTCTTGCCCCTTTCGTTCGGTGGCTCGCTAAGGCTCGCCATGCCCTCGCTCCGGTCCTGCTCCGTGGGCCCGCCGCCATCGGCCATCCATGGCCGGGGGCGGCTAACCCGGCATCCATGCCGGGTTGCCCACTGCGCAGAACCTGCGCTCGGCCTCTCGAGGGGGCGTGTACCTCAAGATCAAAAGCTGAAGGCGAGCTAACGCTCGGCCTGATGAGTGGTGGAAATCAAAAGCGTATGGGATTCCCTGTAGGAGCCGGCTTGCCGGCGAAAAGCGTCGGGGCAACGCGTTCATTCAGACAGCCCGCGTTATCGTTGACGCCCATCGCCAGCAAGCTGGCTCCTACAGGGGAAATGCATAGGTGTCTGGAGAAATACAATCCCTTGTAGGAGCCGGCTTGCTGGCGATAGCGGTGGGTCAGTCGACGTTTGTATTGGCTGGACGGACGCCATCGCCAGCAAGCCGGCTCCTACAGGGATTGGTGTACATATCCGGAATGAGGGAACGCGCGCACCAAAGAGCCAGGTCGGCTTTCAGGCCGCCTCGGCGGCTGTGGCGGTAGTCGCCCCCTCGAGAGGCCGAGCGGAGGTTCTGCGCAGTGGGCAACCCGGCATGGATGCCGGGTTAGCCGCGCACGGCCAAGGATGCCGGGTTAGCCGCGCACGGCCAAGGATGGCCGATCGCGGCGGGCCCACGGAGCAGGACCGGAGCGAGGGTATGGCGAGCATTAGCGAGCCACCGAACGAAAGGGGCAAGAGCCCTTTGGTTACTTTGGGGCTTTTCCAAAGTGACTCGCCGTAAGGGCGAAACCAATAGCCGCCATTACCACAGAAACGGATATACACACGCCCCCTAATACAATGTCTATCAACGAGCCCCCTGCGGCTTATACCCCAACCGCAAACCACCCCAATGCCGCCCCTTGAGCATGATCGGCACCGAAAGATCGTGCATCAACTCCCCCGTGTCCCGCGTATAGGTTTGCAACAAAACAGCCTGTTGATGACTGCCACAACGAATCCCGGTACGGTCGGCAAATTTGCGTTTGGTGCGGTTTTGCAGCGTATCGACCTGCGCATCACCAGTCAGTGGCTGACTGAAAACCTTGTTATGGGTCGGCACATAACCTTGCTGCGTGCAGGCGATGGCAAACACCAGGCCTTCATGGCGCGGCAGCAACGGTTCCTGAATCGCCGGCAAAACCTTATCGGTGTAGCGGTCGAAACGGGTCTGGTACTTGGCCGGACTGGTGTCAGGAATGGCCTGATAACTGCGGTCGAACAAGTCATCGAGACTGACAAGCCCCTGGTCGATATCCGCCTCGAAGCGTGCCGTAATCTGACGCGCGCCTTCGCGGGCCAGGTCATAAATCCGCTGGTGATAGTCATCCAGTCCGACCTCGGCCAGACGCTCGCTGATGGTTTCGGCCTGACCTTCCATTTGCACCGCGGCTTGCGCCAGACGCTGAGTCTGTTGATCGCTGATCGCCAGATCGCTGCGCATCTGCTCGATGGCGTGAAACAGGCTGTCGAGTTGTTCGCGGTTGGTGTCGGCGCCCTTGGCAATATCGCCGACCTGACTTTCGACGCCTGCCGCGAGGCGGGCAATGTTTTCCAGGTGCTGGCCGGTGTGCTCGACCTGCTGGACACCGATGTCGAGGTCGCTGGACAGCTGCCGGATCTGCTCCACCACTTGCGCGGTGCGTTGCTGGATATCGGCAACCATCTCGCCGACTTCGCCGGTCGCCGTCGCTGTGCGCGCGGCCAGGCCGCGAACCTCGTCGGCGACGACTGCGAACCCGCGACCGTGCTCCCCGGCCCGTGCCGCTTCGATGGCCGCGTTCAATGCCAGCAGATTGGTCTGGCTGGCAATGGACTGGATCACCAGCGTGACCCGCTGGATATCGTCGCTGCGCAGGCTCAGGGCTTCGATCAGCTCACGACTGTTGCTCGCGCGCTGACTGAGTTGATGCATGCGGGTGATGGATTCGACCAGCTCCGTGCGCCCTGCCACGCTGCTCTGATGCGCTTCGCTGGCGGCACTGAGGGCCGTTCGACTGAGTGTCGAGGTGGCTTGTTCGGTGGCGATCATCACTTCAGCGTTGCTGACAATCTGTGCCGCGGCACCGAGTTGCGATTGCAGTTTGTCGGCCAGTTGCTTGACCGAAAAGGCCACGCCGGCGGCCGACAAGGCGTTATGACTGGTGGTGTAGGAAAGATCGCGAGTCAGTTCGGCGATGGCGCTGGAGTTGTCGGCAGATGGTTCTAAGGGAATGGCACGAGAACGGAGCCGAGGAAGCCAGATAATCAGGACGGCCAACGGCAAGCCAACGTAAAGCGGCCAGTCACCCAGCGTCATGCCGCACAGCAAGAGCATCAGGGCGATGCTTTGCAGCGTCGGCGTCAGCCAGCGGGTCTTCGGTGCAAACACTGGTGCAGGCAATGCCCCAACCAGAGATCCGTCTCTCGTCATCTTCGTCACCCCATGCGTCTTCTAATTGTTGTGACTGCATTAAACGCCACTAGAGGGCCATTATCCATGGTCCATTAGTAGTGGTCGTTGCAGCAGATCAATAGAAGTGCGCGAGGTTTTTCGCAGACGAAAAAAAGCATCGCGGGCAAGCCTTGCTCCTTCAGGAGTGAGGCTTGCCCGCGATGCGGGGCGCTACGAAATCAGGCCTGACGCTGGTGCTTGTCGATCTGTTCGTGACGCTCTTGCGCTTCGATGCAGTACTTGGTGGTCGGACTGATCAGCAGACGCTTCAGGCCAATGGCCTCGCCGCTGTCGTCGCACCAGCCGAAGCTGTCTTCCTTGATGCGCTCCAGCGCCTGTTCCAACTGAGGCAGCATGCGCTGGTCGCGATCGATCGCGTTCACCAGCCAGGTGCGCTCTTCTTCGACAGAAGCTGCGTCAGCCGGATCGGCCGGGGTGTCCAGGCTTTCGATGGCGATGCGGTTCTGTTCGATGCGCTCATGGGTTTCGACTTTCATGTTCTGCAACAGCTCAGAGAAAAAAGCATGTTGCTCGGCATTCATGTAGTCATCCGCCGGCATGGCCAGCAACTTGTCCTTTGTCATTGATATCTCTATAAAAAAACGTGCATTAAGGCGAATTAGGGAGCGTTCCGGCGGACCTGGTCTGGCCATCGGAAAGGCGCCGTTTATTCCAAGCGCCACCCGGCACTCAATTTACGAGGGGCGGCAGTCTAAGGCCGACTTGAGGCCTCAGCAACTGAAAAGACAGCGAATTTGTCCGACAAAGCCCCGAAAGTGCTCTATGTCAGCCTTTACGGTGGTTATCGGAGTGCGTTTATAGCAAGAAATTCAACCGAGCGGCTGTATATAGAAGACAAATGGCCTCAACGGTGGTGTTTACCGAGCACATTTGCAGGGCAATGAACCTCAGCTAAGGTTGTCCTCCCGAAATGGCAAATCTTGAGGAGAGGTTCAATGAAGCTGATCGGCATGCTGGATTCGCCCTACGTGCGACGCGTTGCCATTTCCGCCAAACGCCTGGGCATCGACCTCGATCATCAGTCGGTTTCGGTGTTTCGGCACTTCGAGCAGTTCCAGCAGATCAACCCGGTGGTCAAGGCGCCGACGCTGGTGCTGGATGACGGCGAGGTGTTGATCGACTCGACGTTGATCATCGATTACCTGGAGGCACTCGCCGGACCGGGTAACAGCCTGATGCCAGAGGACCTGAACCAACGCCTGCGTTCGTTGCGCTTGATCGGCCTGGCGTTGGCAGCCTGCGAGAAGTCGGTGCAGCTTTATTACGAGCGCAACCTGAGGCCCGCGGAAATTCAGTTCGAACCGTGGGTGGAACGGGTCGAGGGGCAATTGGCGGCCGCGTATTCGGCACTGGAACGGGAGCTGGAACTGCGACCGTTGAAGACTGACGGTTCGATTGATCAGGACGGGATTACATTGGCGGTGGCCTGGAGCTTTACCCGTCTGGTGGTGCCGGATCAGGTGGATGCCTGGCAGTTTCCGCTGATCAGTGCGTTTACCGACTATGCCGAGGGGCTTGAGGCATTTATGAGTACACCGATTGAATAGTGTTGCACCTGACAGCAGGAGAACGCGGTCTGCTGTAGGAGCGAGCCTGCTCGCGATTTTTTATGCATTGCAGATGAGCTACTTGCGCTTGTAGCTCTTGTTGCCGCTGGGTGTCAGGCAATACACCCCGCCTCGTGGGCCGGTGCAAAACGAACCTGAGCCGCAGGTGCAACCATCGGAGCTCTGCAATAAGGTTTGCGGGCGAGCCTGGCTTGAACCGCCATAAAGTGCCGAGCAGCTTTTCTTCGAGGCGCTGATAGAGCCGTCATTACACAGGAACAGGTCGCCATCACAACGATCGATACCGCCCTTCTTCCCCGAACACGGAGTGTTTCCCGCCAAGGCACTCCCGCTGATGACACACAGCAACAACACAACAATCGACATCCCGCCACGGCGAATCAAAGTGCACACAGTCGAACTCCCTTTCAAGGTTATGGCCAGATGATATCAATGTTCCGGGCCGCTCCATGAGCCACATGAAAGTTAATTTAAAAAGTCGCCGGCATTTCTTGGCAGAATGCCCACACACTTGCCTTGAACTGACTATCAGGTCCGCCCTATGACCCGCATCTTGACCATCGAAGACGACGCCGTGACCGCCCGGGAGATCGTCGCCGAACTGAGCAGCCACGGCCTCGACGTGGATTGGGTCGACAATGGCCGTGAAGGTCTGGAGCGCGCGGTCAACGGCAACTATGACTTGATCACCCTCGACCGCATGTTGCCCGAGCTCGATGGCCTGGCGATCGTCACGACGCTGCGGACCATGGGCGTGGCGACGCCGATCCTGATGATCAGCGCCCTTTCCGATGTCGATGAACGCGTGCGCGGTTTGCGCGCCGGCGGTGACGATTACCTGACCAAACCGTTTGCCACCGATGAAATGGCCGCCCGGGTCGAAGTGCTGCTGCGCCGGCAAAACACCGTGACCGCCCAGGCCACCACGCTGCGGGTCGCGGACCTGGAACTGAACCTGATCAGCCACGAAGCCAGCCGCGACGGCCAGTTGCTGACGCTGTTGCCCACCGAGTACAAGTTGCTGGAATTCCTGATGCGCAATACCGGGCAGATTCTGTCGCGGATGATGATTTTCGAAGAGGTCTGGGGTTATCACTTCGACCCCGGCACCAACCTGATCGACGTGCACATCGGCCGCCTGCGCAAGAAGATCGACCCGCCCGGCAATGTCCCACTGATTCGGACCGTGCGAGGCTCGGGTTATGTCATTGCCGAACCCCTCTAAAGGCTGGCGCTCTTCCAGCAGCCGGTTGCTGGCGCTCTACAGTTCGCTGTTCGTGCTCTGGAGCGGGATTCTCATGGGGGTCATGTACTACGAGGTGTCCGCCTACCTGGACAACCTGGCCAAGCATTCGCTGATGCAACGTCAGCATTTGTTTTCGCGTTTTTCCGGCGAGCAACTGCTGGACGCCCTCGCCGTCAGCATGACTTTCGATATTCGCGGCATCGACGCCTACGGCCTGTTCGATGCCGAGCATCGCTACCTCAACGGTGCCCTGCGCCACATTCCTAAAGGTTTGCCGCTGGACGGCAAGATCCACATGCTCAGCGACTGCGCCGACTCCGATGACCCGACGCTGCCCGCCGACAGTTGCGACGCCGTGGCAACCCAGACACGGGACGGTCGCTGGCTGATTCTGGTGCGCGACAACGGTTCGCTGTTCGCCGTGACCCGCATCATTCTGCACGCGTTGTTCTGGGGCGTGACCCTGACCATTTTGCCGGGCATCGTCGGATGGCACCTGTTGCGCCGTCGACCGTTGCGACGCATTCGCGGGATTCAGGCCAGCGCCGAAGCGATTGTTGCCGGTGACCTGACCCGACGCTTGCCGCTGTCCAATCGCCGCGACGAACTGGACATGCTCGCCGCCATCGTCAACGCCATGCTCGAACGCATCGAGCGTTTGATGAACGAGGTCAAGGGCGTGTGCGACAACATCGCCCACGACTTGCGCACGCCGCTGACCCGCTTGCGGGCGCAGTTGTACCGCATGCAGCAACAGGCTGGCGAAGGGTCGGCAGAAGCGACACAACTCGATTCGGTGCTCGCCGAAGCGGATACGCTGATGGCGCGTTTTCGCGGGTTGCTGCGGATCTCCGAGCTGGAGGATCGCCAGCGGCGTTCCGGTTTTGTACAGCTGGATCCGGTGCCGTTGTTGCAGGAGCTGCACGACTTTTATCTGCCGTTGGCGGAAGAAGGCGAACTGACGTTCAAGCTGCAATTGCCTGACACTCTGCCGCCATTGAATGGCGACCGGGCGTTGCTGTTCGAGGCGGTGGCCAACCTGTTGAGCAACTCGATCAAATTCACGCCGCCGGGGGGCGAGGTGATTTTGCGCGGGATCAACGAAGGTGGGCATACGCGGATCGAAGTGCTCGACTCCGGCCCTGGCATTGCGCTGGCCGAGCGCGAGGCGGTGTTTCAGCGCTTCTATCGCGCCGAGGGCGGCAATCAGCAAAGCGGCTTCGGGCTGGGCTTATCGATCGTCGCGGCGATTGTCAGCCTGCATGGGTTTACGCTCGAAGTGGGTGACAGCGAATCGGGCGGCGCACGGTTGGTGCTCGATTGCCGACAGAGCCTGATTGCCCAGACTTGACACAGCCCCCCCTGTAGGAGCCGGCTTGCTGGCGATGGCGATTTCACGGACGCCATCGCCAGCAAGCCTGGCTCCTACAGGATCGGGGGATGTTCAGGATGTTGGGTTAACACAAAACCTGTAGGAGCCGGCTTGCCGGCGATGGCGATCTTGCGGACGCCTTCGCCGGCAAGCCTGGCTCCTACAGGATCGGGGGATGTTCGAGAGTTGGGATTAACGCGAAACCTGTAGGAGCCGGCTTGCCGGCGATGGCGATTTCACGGACGCCATCGCCAGCAAGCCTGGCTCCTACAGAATTGGGGGATGTTCGAGAGTTGGGATTAACGCGAAACCTGTAGGAGCCGGCTTGCTGGCGATGGCGATTTCACGGACGCCATCGCCGGCAAGCCTGGCTCCTACAGAATTGGGGGGATGTTCGAGATGTTGGGTTAACACAAAACCTGTAGGAGCCGGCTTGCTGGCGATGGCGATTTTGCGGGCGCTATCGTCGGAACGCCGCCCGCAGCAAGCCTGGCTCCTACAGGGGATCGGGTTTACACGGGGTAGTTGGCCCGCAGGGCTTGGAGGCCACCCTGGTAAATTCCGGCAAACAACGCCGCCACTTCTTCCTCGGTCACACCGACCGGTGCAAACCGCCCCGACCAGGTCACCCGGGCGCCCTCGCCCTGCGCTTCAACGCGGATCGTCGCCAGGTAATCAGTCGCCGGAAACGGTGCCTGCAAAATCGAGTAGCTATACGTCTTCCCGGCGTTATCAAACGACTCAAGCCGTTCCACCACTACCGCGCCATCGGCGGTTTGCAGACTGCGCACACGCCCGCCTTCGCTCAGTTCGCTTTTGGGAATGAATGGCAGCCAGTCCGGCAGCGAGTTGAAGCCGCCGATCAATTGCCAAACCTTGTCGGCCGAAGCCGGGATGTCGATAAACGCTGATGCAGTTGCCATGCAGTCCTCTCTCCTCAATCAAAAAAAATTCAGATCGCCAGGCTGTCGACGACACCGCCGTCGACTCGAAGGGCGGCACCGGTCGTGGCCGATGACAGCGGTGAAGCGATGTAAGCCACCAGGTTGGCGACTTCCTCGACGTCTGCCACGCGCTGGATGATCGACGTCGGCCGGGCCTTGCGCACGAACGCATCGGCTTCTTCGCGCACACTGCGCCCCGATTCGGCCGTGGCGTCCTTGAGCATTTGCTCCAGGCCATCGGTCAACGTCGGGCCTGGCAGGATCGCATTCACCGTCACGCCAGTGCCCGCCAGCCGTTTGGCCAGGCCATGAGACACCGCGAGGTTGGCGCTTTTGGTCACGCCGTAGTTGAGCATGTCCGCCGGGATCGCAATCCCGGATTCCGAGGACAGGAAAATCACCCGACCCCAGCCCTGCTTGACCATGTCCGGCACGTAATGCCGCGACAGGCGCACACCGGAGATCACGTTGACCTCATAGAACCGCGTCCACTCGCTGTCAGGCGTGTCGAAGAAATCCACCTCGTTAAAGATCCCGAGGTTGTTCACCAGAATGTCCGCTCGCGGCTCGGCGACGAACAACTGCTCAGCACCTTCGGCGGTGCCGAGGTCGGCGGTCAGGCCACGCAGTTGCGCGCCCGGCACGCTCTGGCGGATGCTCGCCAGCGCCTGCTCGACCTTGGCCGTCTCGCGGCCGATCACCACCACCGTCGCACCGGACTCGGCCAGTGCCTTGCTGATGCCCAGGCCAATGCCGGCGGTGCTGCCGCTGACGATGGCGAGTTTTCCAGTCAGATCGATCTTCATGCTCAAACTCCTGCGAGGGGTAATGGAGCGCGTTCGGACACCAGTTTCGCGTCGCGCATGGCTTGCCAGAATGCAGCGGGAATGGCGGCTGACAACGCAGCCACATCTTCAGCAATCCGGTCCGGACGGCTGGAACCAGGAATCACGGCAGCAACGGCCGGGTTAGCGAGGGAGAACTGCAACGCAGCGGCCTTGATGTCGACGCCGTGAGCCGTCGCGATACGTTTGATCTGCTCGACTTTATGGATGATCGCCGGACTGGCCTTCTGGTATTCGAAATGCGCACCGCCGGCCAGAATCCCCGAGCTGTAGGGACCACCGACCACGATCTCGACATTCTGCGCCAGCGCGGCATCCATCAGGCGTTGCAGGGCACGGTCGTGATCAAGCAGCGTGTAGCGGCCCGCCAACAGAAAACCGTCCGGCTGGGCTTCGGTCAGGTCGAGGGTCAGCTCACACGGCTCGACCTTGTTCACACCCAGGCCCCACCCCTTGATCACGCCTTCTTCGCGCAAACGGGTCAGCACTTTGAACGCGCCGGTGCGGGCCTGGTTGAAGTATTCCAGCCATTGATCACCGTAGAAGTCCTGCGCGATGTCGTGGACCCAAACGATGTCCAGACGATCGGTTTGCAGACGCTTGAGGCTGTCTTCGATGGAACGCATCGTCGCGTCGGCGCTGTAATCGTTGACGATCTTGTTCGCGCGGCCGTGTTCGAACACGCCACTCTTCTCACCCAGATCACGGGCGGCTGCGTCTTCGACTTCATCCAGAATCACCCGCCCGACCTTGCTGCTCAGCACATAGTCGTCGCGTTTGTACTGGGACAGCGCGGCGCCCAAGCGAATTTCCGACAGGCCCGAACCGTAAAACGGTGCGGTGTCGAAGTAACGCACGCCGGCATCCCAGGCCGCGTGCACGGTCGCCAGCGCTTCTTCTTCAGGGATGGCGCGGAACATGTTGCCCAATGGGGCGGTACCGAAACCCAGGGTGCCGGGCAGTTTGTCTTTCAAACTCATGAAAAAAGTCCTCTCGAATGTCTCGTAAACCTGTAGGAGCCGGCTTGCTGCGGGCGGCGTTCCGGCGATGGCGTCCTGTCAGGCACACCTCGTCGCTTCAATCGCCAGCAAGCCGGCTCCTACAAAGAGCGGTGTTTGCTTTACCGTTGAGCCAATCCTAGATTGCGAGGATCGGACCGTCCAAGACATAATGCGCAGCACTTGAGTCCCTATAGGTCTGACATGATCGACATCCGTCAATTGCGCTACTTCGTCGCCGTCGCCGAAGAAGAACACGTCGGTCGCGCCGCCGAACGCCTGCACATTTCCCAATCGCCCCTGAGCCGGCAGATCGCCCAGCTTGAGGAACGCCTGGGCCTGACCCTGTTCGAGCGCAGCCAGCAACGCATCCGCCTGACCCGCGACGGCCAGACCTTTCTCGCCGAAACCCGCGCCCTGCTGACCCACGCCAATCGCCTGGAATCCCTCGGCAAACGCCTGGGTCGCGGTGAAGAAGGCGGCCTGTGCATCGGCTACATCGAGAACGCCATGCACGCCGGCGTCTTGCCCAATGCCCTGCGCGTGCTGCGGGTCGACCGGCCGAACGTGCACGTCGCGCTGTACAACCTCAGCTCCGCCGAACAACTCGAAGGCCTGCGTCAGCGTAGTCTCGATATCGCACTGGTCAGCGAACCGCCCGTCGCCGACGATCCGGACCTGCTGGGTTTTCAGGTGCTGGACGACCCGATGTTGCTGGCGCTGCCCGAGCATCATCCGCTGGCCTTGCAAGCGGAATTGACCCCGGCAGATCTGGCCGATCAGGAATGGATCGGCGTGCAACACCGCCAGAACTGCGCGAGCCGCGACGACTTCATCAGCGCCTGCATCCGCGCCGGTTTCACCCCGGACATCCGCATGGAGGCGACTGAGCCGTTCACCGCGCTGGGGCTGGTGGCGTCAGGGTTGGGGATTGCGATGATTCAGAAAGGCTTGAGCCGCAATGCGCCGCCCGGTGTGGTGCTGCGGGAGGTGCCGTGGATTTCATTTACCACGCCGCTGTGGGCAGCGTGGCATCGGGTGAATTTGCGGCCGTTGGTGGAGACGTTCAGGAAGGTGCTGACTGAGCCATAAGCAAGGCGGGATGATCAGGATACCCGTCTGCCAAACGCGACCCATGTAGGAGCCAGGCTTGCCGGCGATGGCGATTTCACGAACGCCTTCGCCGGCAAGCCTGGCTCCTACAGAATCGCGGGATGTTCAGGTATGGGGGTTCACACCAAAGCTGTAGGAGCCGGCTTGCTGCGGGCGG